>NZ_SOHG01000025.1:0-1005 GCF_004403155.1 Cryobacterium sp. Hh7
CCGCTCAGCCGATCTCACAACGCCCCACCCCGGAGCAAAAAAACACTCTAGAGACTCGCCGGGCCGGCTGAACCCATGTTATTCAGCAGCCTCCTAGGCGCCCTTGCGCCCCGACATTGACCGCATCAGGAACATGATCACCGCGATGATCGCGAGCACGATACCGACCCAGAGGAGAAACTGCAGAGACTGCACCAAGCCACCGGTAATGAGCAGCACGACCGCAACGATGGCCACAATAATTAGAAGCGGATTCATGATCCGACCTTTCCCTTCATGCGCGGGTAATTCCCGATTGCCCCGATCGTACCCCCGAATGAGGTTCAGACGCGGATACCGCACGCGGCATCCGCATCCTTGTCGCATTGGCTCGTCGTGCTCAGATCGAGCCCGCCGTCACTACGCGCCGAGGTACGCGTCGATGATGCGCGTCGATGATGCCGGGGGCGTTCAGCAGGTCGGCGGCCTGACCCTCGACCGTGGTGACGCCGCTCTCAATCACGTAGGCGCGGTCGGTGACCCGCAGCGTAGCGGGAGCGGGAATTGAACCCGCGACACCACGATAATCGTGAACCAGGCTCAACGAGGTCACGGGGGCCTCATACAGTCACTGATCCCAATAAAACACCGGGTAGATGATCACACTCGCAACCCCGGTCGAATTTCAATCTGCGGGGTTAATGCGGGGTTTCAGAAATGAACACTCTGACAGCCATCCCGGTCAGTGGACATGGCCGTTATACGAAAGCCGATCGGCGCCTGAGTTCTCTGCAATTTGCGGTGAAGAACACCTTTCACGACACCAATGACTATGAGCCATCTGACCGAATAGGCCACGCCGGCCCCCCGAGCGTGCCAGCATATTGGCCGAACACTACGTGAGGCCATGACAATGACCAGATGGACCTGAGCTGCCGCGGGGATTTCGGACAGCGGAATTAGTGGTTTCTTCTACGCTGCCAGGGCTGGCTTTTCATAACCGTAGTGCACTTCGTTAGGCCGTCG
>NZ_SOHG01000037.1:0-1220 GCF_004403155.1 Cryobacterium sp. Hh7
AAGTCACGCCACCACGCCGAAGAACGCCAGACCAGCACTGGAATTGACTTCAGCGCAATCTGGCGTTCCGGAAATAGCTAGGAAACTCCCGCTAGCGGCCCGCCTACGAGCCGGCGGTAGCGGCGACTTGCTCACGGCGAGCTCACCATTCCTGCTGCTCGCTGCGGCCTGGATGGAGGACGTGATGCTCGACGTTGACCGCTCTCAGGGTACGAAAGACACCTACCAGCGCGAACTACGCGTCCTGGTCCTGCCCTTCTTCGAGAACTTCACGATTCGTGAAGTAACCGTTGGGCGGATCGAGCTCTTCCTGAGGCAGCAGCGCGCGCAGTCGTACCCGAGAGCGAAGCACTCCCGCACGCTGCTCGGCATGATCCTGGCCTTTGTGGTGCGACGGGAGATCATCCCGCGCAATCCTATGAAGGAGACCTCGCGGATGAAGAAGCCCCCGCACACCCCGAAGGCGCTCACGACCGACCAGATCGCTGCGATTCGTCTCGCAGCTCGCGAATGGCGCACGTAGGACGGCCGAATGGGGCCGCGGTCCGACGGCCAGGTGCGGGACATCATCGAGGTGATGCTCGGCACGGCCACCCGCATCGGCGAGGCACTCGCCTTGCGGCAGTGCGACGTCGACATGGATGCCGATCCGCCGCGGGTGAACATCAGCGGCACGCTCGTCGTTCACAACGGAGCCGGCGTGCACCGTCAGGAGCATCCCAAGACGCACGAGTCTAACCGGGTCATTGGCGTGCCGCCCTTTGCGGCCGAGGTTATTCGCCAGCGTTTGGCACTGCTCGATCCGGACGATGCGGAGCACCTGATCTTCTACTCGAGGATGGGCACCCCGCTCGCGCCATATAACGTCCGGCGCACGTTCCGGGAGATACTCCGCAATGCGGGGCTCGAGGGCCTGAATATCACGCCGCACTCGTTTCGCCGCACCGGCGCGACGTTGCTTGCGAACGAGCTCGGTATGCAGGCGGCGGCCGACATGCTCGGGCACACGTCTACGTCGACGACCAAGGCGCATTATGCGGAACCGGACCGCACTGTGAAGTCGGAGCCGGCGGACGTGATGCAACGGTTGGCACCTCCTTCGTAAAGAATCCCTTGATTGTCTAAACCTGAATCCACCGGTCGGCCTCTGAAGAATTCTTGATTTGGGCGCGATCCTCTTTCGGGGTTTTGGGCGCGGTCAAGCTTGGGGCCTCGATGCC
>NZ_SOHG01000005.1:0-1239 GCF_004403155.1 Cryobacterium sp. Hh7
TTTCTGCGTGGGTTTTGCGGTTTCCGGCGGTTTAAAAATATTTCAGGTCTTTTCGCTGCGACGATGGTGTCATGGTCAGTGGTCCTACGTATAGCGAGTTGATGCACACGGTCGCTGAGCTGATGCAGGAGAATAAGACCGTCCGGGCAGAGTTTGGGGCGATGGTTGATCAGCTGGAGAAGCGGGTTGATCGTCTCGAGGAGGAGAACGCTTCGTTGCGTTCTCGGCTGGATAAGAACTCGACGAACTCCTCCAAGCCGCCCAGCACGGATAGCTTCAGCAAGCCCGCCAGGAAGGCCCAGTCGCTTCGCGAATCTTCCGGTAAACCGCAGGGGAAACAAACGGGCAGCGGTGGTACTTCGTTGCCGATCACGGCGACTCCGGGCCAGGTCCTGCGTCACGAGCCCACCACATGCCGGGGCTGTGGGAGTTCATTGCGTGGCCGGGACCATCGCTGCGAGGCGGCACATCATCGACGTCCCGCCGATCCGGGTGGAAACGGTCGAGCATCAACGGATTGAAAAGCTATGCCGGTGCGACACCGTTACCAGCGGCGTGTTCCCCGCTGACGTGAAATGCGCGGTGTCCTACGGCCGAGGCTGCACGCGGTCGGCGCCTATTTGATCAATGTGCACGATATGCCCGTCGCCCGCACCGCGGCCGTATTCAAGGATCTGTTCCAGGTCTCCGTGTCCGCCGGGCGGGTGTCCTCCGTGGGAGCGAAAACGTCCGCGCTGCTGGCCGAGACGGTCGTATTGATCAACCAGGCCGTCACCGCCAGTGCGGTAGCTCATGTCGACGAGACCGGCCTGCGCGTGGGCGGCGGCCTGGCCTGGGCGCACTGCGCGGGCACCACCACGCACACCGTGTTCCATATCGATGCGAAACACGGACCCGCCGGCACGCTGAACGGTGGGGTGCTGCAGTCATTCACCGAGGTGATGGTTCACGACCGGCGATGAGCAGTGCCCGGCCCGATTCCACCCGAAAACCGGCGGTCGCATCGCGCAAACCGAGCAGCGGCGACTGCTCAACAGGCTAGGTCCCCACCACGATCACGTGCTGCGTTTCGCCACCGACTTCAGCATCCCACTCGATAATAATCAGGCCGAACGCGACATCAGAATGATCAAGAACCGCCAAAAAATTTCGGGATGCCTACGCCCCACCGCAAGCGCAAGCGCAAGCGCAAGCGCAAGCGCAAGCGCAGAATACTTCGTGGCCATCCGTTCCGTGAGT
>NZ_SOHG01000038.1:0-1257 GCF_004403155.1 Cryobacterium sp. Hh7
ACGCCGGACGGGAAGTGCGCCATCGCCGACGCTTTCATGTCGGCGTTCAAATTTTCGATGATCGCGTGGTGGCGGTGGGTTTTGTCGGCGTCAACGGTGTTGAGTGTGCTGGTGGTGAAGAATGCGTGGAAGCGGAACAGGTCGAAAAGGGTGCCTTGCCCGGCGGCGACGGTCTTGTTCAGTTCCGGGATGCGGCGCACGACGAGGCGTCCAGGGATTTGTTCGCTCTTCTTCTTGGAGCCGAACGCGGTGAAGGGGATCTCGGCGACTTCCGCGTCGGAGATCCACCGCCCGGTGGCGTCGTCGAAGATCGCATTGGTGTATTTGATCGGGGTCCAGGCGGTGTCGGGGATGGTGCTGATACCCGCTTTCACCAGTGAATTCAGGCGTGCCGTGATCGAAACCATCGCGCCGGCGCGGAGGGCAGCTTTGATGACGGCGCTGACGTAGTAGGCGCTGTCGGCTCGTAGGAGCAGCATTCCTTTCGCGGTTGGGCTGCGCAGCCGTTTCACGGTCGCGAGGGTGTCGGAGACGAATTTCTTTGCGCCGCGGGCGGAGTTTGTGGGGCCTTTTCGTAGCCGGGAGCTGACGATGATCGGAGCGGCTGATCCGGTGCTGACGATGGCGAGCAGGGCGTTGAGGCCGCGAACTCCTGAGTAGCCAAACCCGGCGCCTTGCTTCTTGTAGCCGTGCACTTCTCTGATGGTGTCGTCGATATCGACCAGGGCGAGGTCGTCGATACCGGTCACGATCGGTGTGGCGGTGGCGAGGTTCTGCAGCCACCGGGACGCGGCGGCGTCGAGCTGGCGGACATGGCCGAAAGCGAAGGCGCGCAGGAACGATCCCAGGGTCGAGGGCGCATAGGTTCCGGTGAACAATTTCCGGAGGGCGCCGTGCCTGAGCACGGCCATATCGTCGATGGAGTCGGCGCCGGTGAGCATTCCTGCGACCAGTGCCAGCGTTTTCAGGCCGGCGTTCGCGCCGAAGTATCCGGGCAGTTTCACCCACTCATCGATCAGGGAGCCGAGGCCCGTTTTTGCAGCCAGTGCCATCGTGGGGACCAGTCCGGCTGACGACACGAGGTTGGGGTCGTCGAACGATGCAGATAAGGACCGGTGAGTGTGAGAAAGTTGCATCTACGAGATGTCTCCCTGAGCGTTGAATAGCTTGTCTAGATAACAACTATTTTAGCTGGTCAGAGGGGCATTCTCGGTTTAACGCGCCGTCAAAACCTCAAGGTCAACCGGTGGATTCAGG
>NZ_SOHG01000051.1:0-1296 GCF_004403155.1 Cryobacterium sp. Hh7
CGGGTCACGTCCCGCTGAGTGGTGGAGTTTCTCGACACCGTGCAGGTCAGTGTTTCTGATTATGCAGCAGTGAGCTCGGGAACGGGAATCACCCCCGTGAGGATGCTGGCGTCGACGGTTGCGAGGGCGTCGTTGAACGCGTCCAGTTGGCGCATGGAGCCCTCCGACAAGTAGCGGCGGGTTGAGGCTTCCCACTCGTCGTGTTGCTCGACGAGCACTGCTCCGGCGAGGCGGAGCAGCGCCGCAGGGTTGGGGAACACGCCGACGACATCGGTGCGGCGCTTGATCTCCTTGTTGAGGCGCTCGATCGGGTTGGTGGACCAGATTTGCCGCCAGTGTTTGGGCGGGAATCCGCAGAACGCGAGCAGGTCGGCGCGGGCGTCGTGGAGCATCTGGGCGACGTTGGGGTGAGAGCGCTCGAGCATGCGGGTGACCTCGTCGAACTGGGCCTGGACGTGCTTGGCGTCGGGCTGGGCGAAGATGGTGCGGATGACGCTGGCGACCATCTCTTGGCTGGCGCGTGGCACGATCGAGAGAATATTTCGCATCTGATGCACGCGGCAGCGTTGCCAGCTGGCGCCTTGGAACACTGTGCCGATGGCCTTCTTCAATCCGGTGTCGGCGTCGGAGATGACGAGCTTGACGCCGTCGAGGCCGCGGGTTTTCAACGACCGGAGGAAGCTCGTCCAGAACGCCTCCGTCTCGCTGTCACCGACGTCGAAGCCGAGGACCTCGCGGCGCCCGTCGGCGGCCACGCCGATGGCGACGACCATGGCTTGGGAGATGACGCGGTGGTTGACGCGGGCCTTGCAATAGGTGGCGTCCAGGAACACGTAGGGGTATCCAGTTGCGCCGAGGTCCCGGTCACGGAACGCGGCGACTTCCCCGTCCAGATCCTTGCAAATTCGGGATACTTCGGACTTGGAGATGCCGGTGTCGGCGCCGAGGGCCTTGATTAGGTCGTCGACTTTCCGCGTCGAGACGCCGTGGAGGTAAGCCTCCATTACGACGGCGAACAGGGCCTGGTCCACGCGCCGGCGCCGATGAGGGCGGTGGCTTCCGCATCGATCAATTCTTGATAGAGAGTTTCGGTCGCGACGCGGATGCGATCGGGGACATGGGTCAGCTTGAGTTCCGAGAGGAGGTCAAGCAAGGCAGACTGGTCTAGAGCCATCGTTTGATGTGTCTTTCTGTGAGTTCTTTGATCGGTACTCACTGACCATCGCACGATGGTTTCTTACGTTGCTAATCCAACGCCCCGAGGCGGGGAACTACACCACTCAGGGGGACGCAACC
>NZ_SOHG01000022.1:0-1355 GCF_004403155.1 Cryobacterium sp. Hh7
AGGGTGGTGTCCATGACCGCGTGGGGATAGTCGAGCACGGCCGAGCCGAGTTCGGCGCCGTCCGAGACGCGCACGACGACCGCGCGGCCGGATAGTGTTCCGTAATCGATGCCGATGACGTAGGACTCGGTCCCGGCTGGTGCGTCTGCGCGCGATTGCGCTGCGGTCGTGCTCACTGATCGACTCCCTTGGCGGCATGCGGATGCGATCGGTCACGTGCGCGAGATACTCGCCGTCGATGACCGATCACGATTACTAAATGTTAGCGCACTATCACATCCTGTCAATTGACAATTTCTACCCTGGTTTCGCTGATCGACAATTGGTCAGAGGACTGTTCGGCTTGGTTTTCGAGCCCTTCTGACGCTATTCATGGTGCGCTAACATGGGGCGACCGGGGTTGTCGCCTCGGAGGGGAGGAGTCGCATGGCTAGGGAGCCTCGGCCGCGCGGTCAGAGCGTACGCATGATCGACGTTGCGAAACTCGCCGGGGTGTCACAACAAACCGTCTCCCGGGTCGTCAACGGGCACAGCAACGTGGGCGCCGAGGTGCGGGACCGCGTAGAACGGGCCATTGCGCAGTTGCGGTACAACCGCAACTGGGCCGCACGCGCCCTGGCCACGAACCGATCCATGAATCTGGGTGTGGTGTCCCATTCCCTTCCAGTGCACGGTTCCGCCCTGGTGCTCTTCGGTATTGCCGAAGAGGCGCGGCGCAACGGCTATACGACCAGTCTGGTGACCATTCCCCGGGTCGATTCGGCCAGCATCCGTACCGCGCTCGATACGCTCGTCGCCGATGCGGTCGATGGGATCATCGTGCTCGCGCCGATGACGGCCGCCGCCCCGGTATTGCTGGGGCTGGATCCCGAGGTGGCGATCGTACGGTTCGAGCAGGGTTCACCCGCGAGTTCGACGGCGGTGTCGATGGACGATGCGCTGGGAGCGCAGCTGGCGACCCGGCACCTGCTCGATCTGGGGCACGACACGGTCCGGCACGTCGGCGGGCCACCCGGCTGGATGGCTTCGGACGCACGGCGCGCCGGATGGCTGTCCGAACTCGCGCGGCGCCACCGAACGGTCAATCCCGAGTTCCGCACCGAGGATTGGACAGCGGATTCCGGCTACCGGGCCGGAGTGGCCATTGCCGAGGATCCAACGATCACCGCGGTCCTGGTGGCCAACGACGCGATGGCACTCGGAGTCATCAAAGCCCTCACCGAACGAGGGATCGACGTGCCCGGCGACGTGAGCGTCGTCGGCTTCGACGACATGAGCGAGGCCCGCTATTTTCAACCTGGCCTCACGACCGTTCGGCTCGACTTCAACGAGGTCGGCCGGCTGGCGGTGGAGCG
>NZ_SOHG01000047.1:0-1531 GCF_004403155.1 Cryobacterium sp. Hh7
AGAAAAGTTAGGTCATACAAAACCCAGCCGCCAAAACCCGAGTTGACCAGCACTTCTGGAACTCTGACCGAGGCTAGCTAGGAAACTCCCGCTAGGGGCCGGAGAGAGTCTGGACGGGTTATCCGTGACCGCACAGCCAGCGCGTGCAGGTCCAGAGCATGAGATGCGCGTTGTTGGCGATTATTCAGCCTCTCGTTCGGGAGATGAGGAGTTCGGCCGTTCGTGCCTCGGTGATGCCCCACGACCTGAGGGTGCTGTGCAGGAGTCGTTCCATCTGCTCGGGAAGCTGTTTGTCGCGGAGGAGTCGTGACGTTTCAATAAGGCCGAACGCAGCTGAGACGAGCTGAACGGAATGCTCGTGGAGCCCAGCGTGCATGGTCGGGTCGACCATATCGGACTGACCGGTTGCAGACATCGCCTCACGGAGCCATTTCTTGGTCAGGTAGACCCAGATCTGCAGCGGACTGGAACAGGGAGTTTCCGGCTGGATGGCTTCGCGAAGTATTCGCAAGGCGGCCATGGCAACCACGTCAGTTGATGCGGATATGGCCAGTTTTCGGAAGTAGAAGACGAGATCGGGAAGACCCTTCATGTCGGGCCGGACCTCGTAGACAAACGGTATTCCTGCAATGGCCTCCTCAAAGAATCTAGTTATGACTGCGTCGAGGGTGTGGCTCGGCCCGATCGGAAATCCGGGGTTGGCGGGTAATTCGTCGAGGATGTCCTGCGCGCTGGTTTTGAGAATGCCCCGCGCATGAAGAACGCGGGCCACGGCCGTCATCGAGTCCGAGTGAATCGCCTGCTCGTGCCAGTCCCAATGTTCTGGGGCATTCGTTGGGTCTGCACTTCCACTCCCTGCCGGGGTTGTCGGATGAAACATGGGTACCACCGCCTTCGGAACTGGTCAGTCCAGTCTCAACGAATACCCTGCGGCGGGTCTTCGGTGACAACGGAATGTTCGACAGATTGATCCACCAGATTCGGCTTTTGTGCTAATTCCTGGAGTGCCAGTTGTGCCCATCAACGCTGTTTGCGGACGGACCGGGCGTGGTCACTGATCGACGCGCTGCCCACGTCAACGCGGCGGAAACTCGAAGCGTATACGACCGTATAGCATACAGAATTTACGCTAATCAGCCCCATTTTCCGCTGCTGCATCGGGAATGAAGACTCTGCTTGCTGGTTTGGGGGAGCAGGCTGGCGCTGACTGCGTCCTTGCAATCAGGTGCGGGGCAGGGTTGTCACGCGATGGACGGTTGAGAGAGCCGCCGGCCGTGGCTTCATGACTGCAACCGTGATGGCATCGACTTTTCAAGCCGGATTGGAGCACAGCGGCCGTGTCCTACGTCGAGTGGGCGCGAGGTCACCCGCGGTCGACGGTTGAACTGGGCGGTGCACGCGGTACCGTGAATCTGACGCCCATACGGGCCAGGGTTGCGTCCCCCTGAGTGGTGTAGTTCCCCGCCTCGGGGCGTTGGATTAGCAACGTAAGAAACCATCGTGCGATGGTCAGTGAGTACCGATCAAAGAA
>NZ_SOHG01000046.1:0-1611 GCF_004403155.1 Cryobacterium sp. Hh7
TGTTATCCAAGGGCCCACACCCCCCTTTCGCTGGTCAATCCCAGGTTGAGGAGCCGTTTGAGGTTGATGGCAGCGGCCCTGTTCGACCACCACGCGTTGTTCTTCACGACGCCCCGATAGGGCACTCTGCGCGCTCCTCGGGTCATCCACGCCAAGGACCGTTCGACCATGGGCCGGTGTTGCTTGTAAACGCGCTGAAACTCTGGATCTTGAGCTCGAATCCGGTGTTCACGCCGGAGCCGGTCGTGCGGTTGAATGACAAGTTTTCGGCCGGTCTGAGCTGTGGTGCACTGAGCCATCAGCGGGCAGCTCTGGCAGGACCGACCGAAACTAACTCGGCCTTTGGAACTGATCGACCGAACGATGCTCGCCGGGCACGTCACCGTCTGCGCTTCATCGTTGACGGTGAAGTCATCGATAGTGAAGCCGCCAGGAACAGCGCGGCTCAACGGCATCGGCTTGATGATTGGGGTGTGACCGGCCGTCGTGATCTGGTTGAGGAGTTCCCCGCTGCCATAGGCCGAATCACCCAACGCATCGATTTTCTGAGTGCCGATGCTGGTGTCGGCGGCGATCAGTGCGGATCCCCGAGCCGCATCACTGTTCTCCGGGCCGGATGCTTTCGTGAGCAAAGCGGCGGTCACTAGGCCCGTGTCGGGCTCGATGGCGACGTGGCTTTTGAACCCGTCAACCTTTTTCTGCCGGCTCTTGTGCGCGTGGCGGGCATCAGGATCGACGGTGGAAATCACCCGGTCATACGCGACCTTGCGGGCGATTCTCCACCGGCCGTCGGTGCCGTCGGACCCGTCGGCGGGTTCCACGTCCTGACCGGCGACCAACGCCAGCAGGGCAACGGTTTCCTGCTGTTTCTTGGTCAGGATATGGATATTGATGCTGCCCAGCAGGGCGAGCGCATCGGTGACCAGCCGGGAGACGAGCTCGTCGCGGGCGTCGCGGTCATCCCACGCGATATCGGGCTTGCCCGGCTGGGCGTAGTCGTGACCGGTCAAGCTGGCGACGGTCGCATCCGCGCCGGGAATCTCCCGGCCGACGCGGCGGATCTGCGCGATCAGCTGGGTAACGGTGTCCTGGCGGGCGACGGCGTCCTCCAAGATCGTCGAGTCCAGCGCCCGGCGTTTGCGCCCCGACAACGCTCCCGACTTCGCAATGACCTCCGTCACAGCCTCGAAGATGCGGTGCGGTCGGTCGCTGGCGGCCAGACGCTTGCGCCAGTAGACGAGCACGGTCGGGTGGAACGAGGTCTCAGTCAACGCGAACCCGCACGCGGCTTTCCACCGCAGGTCATACGTCAACGCTTCGGCCGCTTCGCGGTCGGAGAGGTTATGCAATGTTTGCAGCACCATCACCGAGGCGATCACATCCGCTGGCGTTGACGGGCGGCCGTTCTGCGAGGCGAACAAGTCCGCGAAGGCATCGTCGGGAAACAGGTCCCGACGATGCGCCGCGAGGAACGCGAACACCGACCCAGGCGGGAGAAGATGCCCCGCTACGGCGTCGACATCGTAAATCTCACGCTGACCATCATCACGACCCTGCATCACCCCAGTCTTAACGACCACGAGCCAACCCCCGGCAGGCGCGCCTTAAAAA
>NZ_SOHG01000041.1:0-1648 GCF_004403155.1 Cryobacterium sp. Hh7
CCTCGATCCACCGGTCCGCCTTGAGTGAGCAGCGTCGCTGAATTCTGAGCGGTGTTGTGGTGGTGGGCGTGGCGAAGCTGTCGGCCTTGCTGCCGATGGTGTTCCGTGGTCTTCGGCGCCGGATGGCGGGTGGTCAGGTGGGGACGGTGCGCGGCGGGCCGCAGGCCGCCGCGAATGCGGCTGTCCACCCGGTTTCCCACGGCCAGCTGGCCGGTAGGTGCAGAAGAATTTTCCGGGCTGAGGTGGAGATTCGTGCGGGGATGTTGATGAGTTTGCGGCGGATGGTGCCGCTGCGCGCTTTGCCCAGGTCGGCGCTGGCGAGTGAACCAACGGCTCGGGAAAGGTTGAACGCGATCGTGGCCAGCACGAGCCAGGCCGCGTTGGCCGTGAAGACACCGGAGGGCAGATGAGCCAGCGCGCTGTCCTTGAGATCGGCGTTGATCTGCTCGATGATCGCATGCTGACGATGGGTTTGATCGGCCGTGACGGTGTCCAGATCGCTGGTTGTGAAGAACGCGTGAAAGCGGTGCGTGTCGAAGAGGGTGGGTTGTCCCTCGCCCGCTTTCTGGTTCAGTTCGGGGATTCGTCGCACGACCAAGCGGCCTTCGATGCGTTCGGATTTCTTGCGTGAACTGAACGCGGTGAAGGTGACTTCGGCGACCTCGGCGGACGAGATCCAGGCGCCGCTTTCCTCGTCTCGGATCGCGTCGGTGTAGTTGATCGTGGTCCACTGGTCGGCGGTGATCGTGGCGATCGCGCGCTTGACGGCGGGGTCCATCCGCGCGGTGATGGAGACTTTCGCCCCAGCGCGATTCGCGGCGGCGACGACAGCGTGGCCATAGAACGCGCTATCAGCGCGCAGCAGCACGACGCCGGTCGCCGCTGTGCTGCGGAGGCGTTGCACGGTGGCGAGAACGTCGCCGACGAACTTGCCCGCGCCGCGGGGCGACCCCGTCGATCCTTTCCGGAGCCGGGACCCGATGATGATCGGTGCCGCTTTGGGCGTGGAGACGATGCCGATCAGAGCGTTCAGCCCGCGCACTCCGGAGTACCCGTAGCCGGAGCCTTGTTTCTGATATCCGTGGACTTCTTTGATGGTGTCGTCGATATCAACCAACGCGTAGTCGTCGATTCCCGCGACGATCGGAGTGTGGGTGGCCAAATTGACCAGCCACCGCCAGGCGACGGCGTCGAGCTGACGGACGTGGCCAAACGTGAACGCCCGAAGAAACGAGCCCAACGTCGACGGGGCGTAGGTTCCGACGAAGAGTTTCTTCATGCCGCCGTGCCGCAGCAACGCCATGTCATCAATCGAGTCGGCCCCGGCGAGCATTCCCGCCACTAACGCGGTGACTTTCAATCCGGCGTTCGCGCCGAAGTATCCGGGCAAGCTCAACCGGGCGTTGACGAGCTCACCGAGACCCGTTTTCACCGCCAAAGCCAGCGCCGGGACCAGCCCTGCGGCCGACACGAGATTTGTGTCATCGAAGGTGGCTGACAAGCGGGTCGAAGTATGGAAAAGTTGCATCTACGAGATGCCTCTCGAATCGGTCGAATTGAACCCTAAGTAAGTTCTATTTTTCCTGATCCGACAGGCATTCTCGGTTTAACGCGCCGTCACAACTTCAACTCGACCGGTGGATCGAGG
>NZ_SOHG01000028.1:0-1728 GCF_004403155.1 Cryobacterium sp. Hh7
CCCTGCATCACCCCAGTCTTAACGACCACGAGCCAACCCCCGGCAGGCGCGCCTTAAAAAAGGCGAAACCACACCCAAAGTTGTTCAGCAGACTCCTAGACGGGCATGCCGGGCTGCATCCTGAACTTTGCAGGCTGAGCGCACGCCAATGCGGCGGAGGGGTACAAGAGCTCCTCCGCCGCATTCTCCTACCGCGGCATGATCAGCCCTGGGTGGAGCGCACCTGGATTCAGTCGAACCGGCTCGTAGCCAGGCGTCGCAGGGCGAGGGCTAGTGCCAGTCGCACGCGTCCGCGGGGAGGGCGCGAACTCAGCATGGGGCGATGCGACCAGTCAATCAAAGTGAGCCGAGCAACCAATCGGAAGTTCAGCGTATCGTGATCCCGGACCGGATGATGCGGAGTGTTGCGGGGATGCGGTCGATGTCGTCGCGACTGACGCCGACGAAGACAATCATGGCCATCAGCAGGTCGATGACGGCGTCGAGGTCGGCTGCTGGTGAGATTTGCCCGTGGGTGACGGCAGCGGTGAGGTTCTCAGCGACTCTGCCCGGGCCGGGCTTGAAGTCCCGATCGTGCGCGCACCGTCGCCGGCGATCGACGATATCGCCGGCTGGTCGGCCTGTGTCGAGCAGACCGACGCGTTCGTCACTGAGATGCTGGCCGGGATGACCCTCCCGATGGAATCGTCTCTGGAGCAGATCGGGGGCGTCCCCACCCATGTCGTCACGCCGATCGGCACGGTGGTCGGCGACGATGCTCCCATATTCCGCATCATTCACGGCGGCGCCATGATCGTGGGCGGCGGCGACCTCACCCGTGTGATGACGGAGATTTCAGCGCTCAGCGCGCCAATCACACGCTGGGCGCCGGACTACCGGCGACGCTCTGGAGGATGCCGAGGACGTCGTGCCCCTTGCCGCCCGTTCGGGACGGGACGTTGTTGTTGTGATCGGTTTTGGAGGTATAGGGGAACTTATTGCCCGTCGCCAGGCGCCGGGCAAGCGCCTGTTGATCGCCGACTTCAGCCAGGAAGCTCTCGATCGGGTCGGTTCGATGCTGCGCGTTGACGCTACGACGTCACCGAACACAAGGTGGACGTTTCGTCCGCGGAATTGATGGCGGAGTTGGCGGACGTGGCATCCGCTCTGGGATCTGTCGTGCAGGTGATTCACACGGCGGGACTCTCGCCGGTGCAGGCATCGGTGGCGGCGATCGTCGCGGTGGACCTGGTGGGGGTGGCTAACATGCTGGAGCTATTCGGTGCTGTGATCGCGCCGGGCGGAGCGGGCCTGGTCATCTCCAGCATGGCCGGTCACGGTGTTGAGCTGTCGGCGGAGGACGAAGACGCCCTCGCCACCCTGTCCGCGGCCGAATTGTCTGCTCTGCCCGTGATTCAGGGCCTGACGGAACCCGGGATGGCCTACGGTATCGCCAAGCGGGGAAACCAGGTTCGTGTTCAAGCGGCCAGCGTGGAGTGGGGTCGTCGTGGGTCCCGCGTCAATTCGATCAGCCCGGGAGCCTGTCAAGTTTTTTGTGTAAGTGTTGGGAATTGGTTAGAGGTGGGGGTTGATTCGGTCGGGGTAAATCATCACGAGCTGGCTGAGGGCTTGCTTCCAGTTCGTGGTGATTTGGCCTTCGACGAGGCGGCCTTCGGCGTTGCGTTTGACGCCTGCGGCTCGACCTCGTTCCTTGGCTCGGTCGCGGGCTCGTTTGTCTTCGATGTTGCA
>NZ_SOHG01000003.1:0-1795 GCF_004403155.1 Cryobacterium sp. Hh7
CGCTAGGAGCGTGAGTCAGTAACGCCTATTTCGGCTTGATGCCGCGGAATACGGGTCCATGTCTCGGCGTGGGTTGGGTGTTGCTGGCGCGGTAGCCAATGGGGGAATTGTGGTTGTGCCGATCGAAAAGAGGGCCACGGTCGCGTTGACGGCGCAGGCGCGGTTGCTCCCGCCGCCGGCAGGGCGCTTCCGCCCTGCTCTTTAGGTTGCTGGCCGAGCTATCAGCGCGGCCGGTGCGGCCAGAAGCGCCTTGGTTTGCAAGGTGTGCAGCTTCATCAAGTTGTGGCAGGCAGCGATCAGGTCCCACTCATAGGCTGCTTGTTCCAACCCGCGCAGCAACACGAACTTTCCTTGCCGAGTGTGAATCTGACCGAACACGGGCTCCACGATCGCTTTGCGCCGCGCATAAACGGCGCGGCCCTTCTTCGTCTTGAGCTTTCGCGCCATGCGCTCCCGAAGCGTCGCATTCGCGGGGATCCGGCCTCGGGGAACCTCGGGAACGCGTTCGCCGTGCTTGACGCGGCCGGTCGCGATGAAGAACTCGGTCCGGCCGTCGCCGGCCGCTTCAACAGTCTTGACGTAGTCCAGATTTGCTGCTGAACAATACCCGGCATCCGCCAGGATCTGCCCGGGCAGAACTCCGGTCGTGGCCTGAAGTTTCTCGATCATCGGCACGACCTGTTCAACATCCACGCCGACATTCGTCAGCGTCGTCGCGACGATGACTTGATGGTCTGCATCAACGATGGCCTGTGCGTTGTAGGCGTAGTGGAACGACCCGTCGGCGGTCTTCATGATCCGTGAATCCGGGTCGGTGAAGTTGCGTTGAGCCTTCGGCCTCACGACCGCATTCTTCGCCGCATCGTCACCTTTCTGCGCAGCAGTGTCGTCGTCATCGCCCTTGTCCCGGGCTTTCTTCTCGGCGTCTTTCCGAGCCCGGACGGCCGCATCTGCCTCCAACGCGGCGCGCGCCTCGGCGAGTTTCACCAGGCGTGTCTCCCGCCGCGCGAGCTCCGGCGGCAACTCATCACCGCGTTTGTCTTTTCCGAAACGAGCGTCCTCCGCATCGTCGATCGCGTCCGCGTCCGCCAGCAGCGCGGACACTTCGTCGGCGAGGACTTTCTGCTTCTCCGTCAACCGGGCGTAACTCATCGCCTTCCGCCGAGACGCATTCGCGCGCACCTTCGTGCCGTCCAACGCGACCTGCCCGAGCGAGACCATCCCGGCGGCGCGACACAGTTCCAACGCCTGCAAGAACACGTTCCCCAGACTGGAGAGGTGACGTTTCCGGAACCGGGCGATGGAACGAAAATCCGGTGCCTGCTGCGCGGCCAACCAGCGAAACGCGACCACGTCCACGCAGACCCGTTCCAACTCGCGTGACGAGCGAACACCGACGCAATACCCGTAAAGCAGCACCCGGACCATCAGTCGAGGGTCGTAGGGCGGCTGGCCCTTCGACTTGGCGTAAGAGGCGTAGAACTTCTTCAGATCCAGCTGAGTTTCAACGATGTCCGCGATGAAACGGGACAGGTGATTCTGCGGCAGCCACTCATCCAACGACGGCGGCACCAACATCACCGCCGCCGGCTCAAACGCCCTAAACCGCTTGTTCACACCCGCGCCAGCCTCAACCCCGTCATCCACGACCACGTCCACGTCCACGTGCTCAAGCTCCGCCGCGGGGAACAGGCCATCAGAATCGCTCATAATCAATTTTCCCAGACCAACACCCCAAGCACGGGAAATCGACCGGCGTTTTAAACTTTGGTACTACTGACCCACGCTCCTAGGC
>NZ_SOHG01000031.1:0-1830 GCF_004403155.1 Cryobacterium sp. Hh7
AGGGCCTGAAGTCGGGTGCGTCCGATCCTTGAGAACTCAACAGCGTGCACAATGTCAAATGCCAAAAACCTCGTGGTTGTGGCCCGTTTCTAGCGGGGTACAGCCTATGAGATTCCTTTGGAAATAATATTGAACAAGTCCTGGTCTTCGGACTAGGCAACTAAACAAAGCAAGTCAGTAATGATTTGTTCTTGTCAGTTTCAAACTTGCATCTTCTCAGCCTATTCCGGTTGGTGGGTGCACTAGATGGGCCATCAGCTTGCTGGTGAGCTATTCAAACATTTACGGAGAGTTTGATCCTGGCTCAGGACGAACGCTGGCGGCGTGCTTAACACATGCAAGTCGAACGGTGAAGAGGAGCTTGCTCCTTGGATCAGTGGCGAACGGGTGAGTAACACGTGAGCAATCTGCCCTTGACTCTGGGATAACTGCGGGAAACTGTAGCTAATACCGGATATTACCTTGGAAGGCATCTTCTGGGGTGGAAAGAATTTTGGTCAAGGATGAGCTCGCGGCCTATCAGCTAGTTGGTGAGGTAATGGCTCACCAAGGCGACGACGGGTAGCCGGCCTGAGAGGGTGACCGGCCACACTGGGACTGAGACACGGCCCAGACTCCTACGGGAGGCAGCAGTGGGGAATATTGCACAATGGGCGCAAGCCTGATGCAGCAACGCCGCGTGAGGGACGAAGGCCTTCGGGTTGTAAACCTCTTTTAGTAGGGAAGAAGCGACTGGGTTTTCCTGGGAGTGACGGTACCTGCAGAAAAAGCACCGGCTAACTACGTGCCAGCAGCCGCGGTAATACGTAGGGTGCAAGCGTTGTCCGGAATTATTGGGCGTAAAGAGCTCGTAGGCGGTTTGTCGCGTCTGCTGTGAAAACCCGAGGCTCAACCTCGGGCCTGCAGTGGGTACGGGCAGACTAGAGTGCGGTAGGGGAGATTGGAATTCCTGGTGTAGCGGTGGAATGCGCAGATATCAGGAGGAACACCAATGGCGAAGGCAGATCTCTGGGCCGTAACTGACGCTGAGGAGCGAAAGCATGGGGAGCGAACAGGATTAGATACCCTGGTAGTCCATGCCGTAAACGTTGGGAACTAGATGTGGGGACCATTCCACGGTCTCCGTGTCGCAGCTAACGCATTAAGTTCCCCGCCTGGGGAGTACGGCCGCAAGGCTAAAACTCAAAGGAATTGACGGGGGCCCGCACAAGCGGCGGAGCATGCGGATTAATTCGATGCAACGCGAAGAACCTTACCAAGGCTTGACATATACCGGAAACGGCCAGAAATGGTCGCCCCGCAAGGTCGGTATACAGGTGGTGCATGGTTGTCGTCAGCTCGTGTCGTGAGATGTTGGGTTAAGTCCCGCAACGAGCGCAACCCTCGTCCTATGTTGCCAGCACGTAATGGTGGGAACTCATGGGATACTGCCGGGGTCAACTCGGAGGAAGGTGGGGATGACGTCAAATCATCATGCCCCTTATGTCTTGGGCTTCACGCATGCTACAATGGCCGGTACAAAGGGCTGCGATACCGCAAGGTGGAGCGAATCCCAAAAAGCCGGTCTCAGTTCGGATTGAGGTCTGCAACTCGACCTCATGAAGTCGGAGTCGCTAGTAATCGCAGATCAGCAACGCTGCGGTGAATACGTTCCCGGGCCTTGTACACACCGCCCGTCAAGTCATGAAAGTCGGTAACACCCGAAGCCAGTGGCCGAACCCGTAAGGGACGGAGCTGTCGAAGGTGGGATTGGTGATTAGGACTAAGTCGTAACAAGGTAGCCGTACCGGAAGGTGCGGCTGGATCACCTCCTTTCTAAGGAGCACGTGC
>NZ_SOHG01000017.1:0-1918 GCF_004403155.1 Cryobacterium sp. Hh7
CTAGCGGGAGTTTCCTAGCTAGCCTCGGTCAGAGTTCCAGAAGTGCTGGTCAACTCGGGTTTTGGCGGCTGGGTTTTGTATGACCTAACTTTTCTTCGGGGCCCACTGGGCGAGGTTGAAGATCTCGGCCAGTTGGTCCTGGGTGGGGGTGGTCGTGGTGAGCATTCGGCGGGCTTTGGGACGCCCGCCGGTTGAAGAGAAGATCATGACGGTCTCCTGAATCTTTTCGAGCTGGTCGAGGAGCTCCCGGACTGAGAGGTGCAGGCCGGCCTGCTCGGCCTGCCGGCGCATGAGGTGCGCGATTTGCAGCGCCAGGACACAGGTGAAGGTGTGCACGCGAATGTTGTGCTCGGTCCAGTGATGCATGGGCGAGAACGACACCACATGGGGGTCTTTGAGCTGGCGGAAGCTGAACTCCGCGTCAGATTGTGATCGGTAGGCGGCCACGACATCAGCGATCGGCCAATCGTCCTGGTCGGTGACGAGGACGCGCTTGCCAAACACCTCGGTCTCCAACGCGAGGCGGGCGTCATTATCGACCGTGAATGTGAGCTGATGCGTGGCCGGCGTGGTGCCGGTTAGCTCCCAGGTCAGGACGCGGCGAACCCAGTGGTCGTGGGTGATCGACCGGATCTCCTCGGCGACGTGCTCGGTGCTGCGCCGGGTTTTCCCGCGCGCCAGCGTCGCGGCGAGTTCGGTCAGGAGCACCTCGGCTTTGCTGAGGGTTTGCACGAATCCGACGGCTTGTTTGTCGTGCAGGGTCGGGGAGTGCGTGAGAATCACCCGGCGTTCAGAGCCATAAACGGTTCGGCGGGTCTCGACCGCGCTCATCCCGCCGAATCGGTCCTGATCGACGATGCGGCGGTCGCTCGCGGGCAGGGTAAGCAGATCAGCAACGACGGATGGTGGGATGGAACCCACGAAGGAGAGGCCGGTGGCGGTGACGTGAGCAAAGTTGCTCAGGGAGTTTTGGCCGGCGTCGAAGACGACCGTCATCTCCGCCGGCGCCGCCCGGCCAGCCTTCGCGGCCAGGGCCGTGTGGCGGGCGCTGAGGAGGTCGATCATCAGCGGGAACTGGGTCACGTCGGGCCGGTTTCCGGGGTAAGCGTGGGCGACCAGAGGCACGCCGCCGTCACGGGTGACGACCAGACCCAGACCGACCAGGCGCAGGTCGGTGCGTTTCTGCTTCGCTTTGCCACGCTGAGCGATGGGCGCCTTGTCGTTGGCGGAATCGATATAGGTCGCGAAGTTGGTCATATCCAACGCCAACGCTGAGATGTTCAGGCTGAACGTGGTGATCATCGCCACCGCGAGTCGTTGCTCAATCTCGGCGAGCTGGTCCCCGGTGACTTTGTGCATCGCGTCCCAGAACCGGCGATGGTCCAGCACGCTCGCCGGCACCTTCGTGAATCGGTCCGCGGCAGTGCTTTTCCACCAGTCCGCGAAGCCCAGTTTCGACGTCGGGGCGACAACCCGGTTCAGCGCAGCCAGCGCCAGGTAGGTCCCCACCGACGCTCCAGCGTCACTGCGGCGCGCGCCGACGACATCGTCGATGATCCCGGCCACGTCGAGGCGGTTCAGAATCTCCCAGACCGCGGCCGTGTCTCCGAAGCCGAGGTGCTGCGACTTCGACGGCAACGATTCGGCCTCACGGGCATCATGCAACGCCTCGATATCGGCCGCCGACCCCAGATAGCGTTCGGAGACCATCTTGGGCTTGCCGTCGACACGGGCCATCTCCCGCAGGTACCAGTACGGCTTCCCGTTGATCGTCTTCTTATACAAACTAGCCATACTTTAGGTCATACGCTCTCAAGGACCAAAAGTCACGCCACCACGCCGAAGAACGCCAGACCAGCACTGGAATTGACTTCAGCGCAATCTGGCGTTCCGGAAATAGCTAGGAAACTCCCGCTAG
>NZ_SOHG01000034.1:0-2601 GCF_004403155.1 Cryobacterium sp. Hh7
TGGCGAGTAGCGCTTGATGGTAGCGCCAGTCCAGGTAATTGGTAGCAAAGTTCTGACGAGGTGGTAGCGGCCCGGGCTTGGTGCCCGGGCCGCCGTGGTGTTATTCCCAGTAGCCCTTGTGGGCGCGGGCTTGGTCGTTGCGCTGCTGGCGCATGTCGATCTGGCCGAGCTTGATGATGCGGGCGTTGTTGGCGAGGCGGTTCACGATCGAGTCCGCAGTGACTCGGTCGGGCAGCTCGGCGACCCAGTGCGCGGGTCCGGTCTGCGAGGCGATCATCGTCGGGAGCCGGTGTTCCCGGTTGGCGAGGATCGCGAACAGGTCGTTGCCAGCGTCGCTGTCGATGCCGACGGTGAGGAAGTCATCGATGATGAGTAGGTCGATGTTCGAGAGCTCGTTCAACAGTTTTTGGTGGGCGATGACGTCGCCGCGAGCGATGACGAGCTTTCGGGCGAGGTCGTCCATTCGGTAGTAGAGCACCGAATGCTCACTCTCGCAGGCGCCGATAGCTAGTGCGCAGGCGAGGTAGGTTTTTCCGCCTCCGGTGGGCGAGATGATCAGCAGGTTCGTCGCGTCGGAGCGCCAGTCGTGGGCGGCATAGCGTCGCATTCTGACTTGAGTGATGCCGCGTCCCTCGCGGTAGTCGACCTCGGCGACGGTGGCGCCCGGGATCGGGAATGCGGCCTGACGGATGAGTTTGTCGACCTTGTTGATGCGTCGGGACTCCAACGCGTCGTCGACTGCGGTGAGGAACAGCTGCTCGGGGGTGAGGGTGTCGTTGGCTTCGTCCTGGATGAGTTCCTCCAGCCGGGTCGCGACATGGGTCACGCGCAGAGCCCGGAACTTGTCGTAATCAACGCTGGTGAACATCACTTGACCTCCTCGTCGCGGGCATAGTGCGAGGCGTCACGGACATAAACATCCGGCATCGTGTCGCGGAACACGACCGTGCTGACGCGTTTGCGTGTGGAAGCGGCCGGGACCCTCGGCCGCGGCTTCTTCGCATCGCTGTCGATCGCTGCCATCAACCGTTTCAGTGTCGAATAGGTCGGATGGGCGCTGCGGTTCACGAGCTCCTGGCAGGCCGCCTCCAGCCGTTCCCGGTTGTTCTTGCCGAGCCCGTCGAGGATGTTCTGGCAGGACAGGTAGCCCTGCGCCTCGATCACCTGGCTGTCCAGGATCTGCTCAATCACGGTGACGGTGGCCGGCCCGACGCTGCGCGCCCTGTCTGTGAACCACCGCCTCGACCACAGCCCGTCGATATCGCGGTGCTGCGGCGGGACATGGTCCGGCAGTGTCGAGTACTGGCCTTTGCGGCCCGTCAGCCGCGGGTGTTCGCAGATGCTCTCGTGTCCGTCGAAGACCGTCACCCGTGACGACGTCAGCCGAACCCGCAGCAGCTTGCCCGCCAGAGCGAACGGCACCGAATACCGTTGGGTGTCCGCGGTGACGTGGTAGTTCCGGGCGGCCTTCAGCTCCTTCCACTCGACGTCTTCGAACCCGGCATCAGGCAGAGGGGTCAGCAGCTCCCGCTCCTCGGTGTCGAAGCGTTCCCACCGGGTGGTGTCGTCGGCGCGGCGGATGTCGTGGTTGATCTCCCGCACCCGTTCCTCGATCGCAGCATTCAACTCGCCCAGCGTCGTGAAGACGTCGTCCTCGAGGTAGCCGATGACGCGTTTGTTGACCACGTTCACCGCATTCTCGGCTGCAGCCTTGTCACGCGGTTTTTTCACTCTGGCCGGGACAATCGCAGTCTGGTAGTGATCAGCGAGCTGCTGATATCGTGCGTTGACGATCCGCTCCGCATCACCCTTATGAGTCTGGTGGGTGGATGTCGTCGGGTTGTCGGGCACGACGATCTGTGTGACGCCGCCGAAGAACGCGAACGCCTGAACGTGCGCGTCGAGCCACGCCGGAGACTTCATATCCGCATAAGCGCGACAGAACATCAGCCCCGAATACGGCAGCACCGCGACGAACAGAATCGCTCGGACGACCTCGCCGGTGATGGTGTCGACGACGTCCATCGTGTCGCCGGCCCAGTCGACCAGCATCGCCCGACCTGGCTCATGGCGCAGCACCGCGACCAGGTCATGGGTGCGGAGGTAATCGGTGAACAGGGCGCAGAACTGCGAATACCCATACTTCTTCCCCGCGTCCTTGGTGTCGACGTAACGACGCCACGCCAGCAGCAACGTGAAGTGCCGGTTCGCTTTCATCGATGCCAGCACCCGCGACAAGTCGGGCTGGTCATACTCTTCCGACACGTTCCGGCGCCCGTCGGGGAACCACTCGGCCAGCTCGACGTCACTGACCGCGACGGTTGAGGTCAGACCGCGCTGCTGGACCTCGTGCCGGACCCGGGCCACGTCGCGATGGGAGCACCCCACGATGTCCACGACCTCGCGATAACTCCGCCCCTCCAGCAACAACCCCAAGATTTTTCGATAGTCCGCCATGACCCCGCCCCTTACTGAAAAGGACCACGCCTGATGCCTGGTCCTCTCACAGCAGAGCAGTTCACCGCCCGCCAGCGCTACCGTGTACCCGGAATCGTGCTACCAAGTCACCGGACTGGCGCTACCCACAAGCGCTACTCGCCA
>NZ_SOHG01000067.1:0-3288 GCF_004403155.1 Cryobacterium sp. Hh7
ATCAAGGTCGCGCTTCGTCTGTGCGCTCATGGCCACCCCTCGAAAGTTGGTCGGCGGTAGCTGGCAACCCTGCCGGGTCTTCGCGCCAGTTGACACCCAACACCGAGTGCACCGGTGAAGGGCCGCGTGCCGTCGAAGGCCACTCAAGATGGGGAGACGGGAACCAGCGTCCAGCCGCGAGGGTAGCTAGCCCTCACGTCAGCAACCGGTTTGCAACCCAGTCGCTCGTCTCTTGCTGAGTGTGCAGGTGTCGAACCTGCGCTTCCGGTTTTGGAGACCGGCGTGCTTCCGTAACACTTACTCCCAAGGTGCCGCCCAAAGGTCTCCAGTTATTCCCCAGCAGGGGAGACTCCACGGAACCTCTCGCGAGGTTTCACACCATTTCAGGTGATCGTCAGCCGTTTAGTTGCTGGGCCAGATGTTCGCTGTCAGGGCGACGGGTGCGAACCCACGGGTTGCGGAGGTGGGATTTGAACCCACGATTTCAGGTTTATGAGACCCGCGAGATACCGAACTTCTCTACTCCACATTGGCAACCGGCTCTCGGGAATTCCGCCCGAGACGCAATCCGCGCAATCCCTGTTGCGCGGGCCGTGAAGTTGCCCCGTTATGCCAGCACGGGGCCACGCTGCTCTATTCAGTTGTGATCTGTGGGGGTGCGGGTCGCGAGGCCGGTGGATATACCGCCCGGCCCCGCTCTGCGCTCGATGCTGCCCGCTCTGTTGCCGCCGCTGGGCACCGCGGTGATCGGCCGTTCCGTTGAGGTCCGGTGGCAAGATGATTCGGCCCGACTCGCCCGGACTGGCCCTCTAGGGGCTGAGTGTGCTGCGGGGGTGGACCGAAAGTTAACGCGAAAAAGGCCGCCGCATGGGGGATGCGACGGCCTCTCTCGGGCAAAAAGAATGCAACCTCCGGGGCACGGAAGTTGCCTATGCATAGCTTACCCTGTATGGGTGAAGAAGCTCTACTCCAATTCCAGCGTGTCTCTGTGCCCGCGCGCCATGATGTTCGTCCGGTAACGCTGCATCAGATCAACGTGATCGATGATGATCATGCCGTTGACGTTGCGGCACTTCATCCCATCCCGGATCCACTGCCGAATCGTGCGAATCGTGCGGCCAGTGCGAGCCGCCGCCGACTTCACTGTGTAGGTTCTCTGATTGATGGGGCTAGACATACATGGCCTCTATTTCGTGGAACGGTTTCAGGTGTTTCGCGTACGTCTTAGGGTCTTGCATCCAGTCGCAGTTCTCGCAGATCACGGCGAACTCAGGGTCGAATGAGTCGGGCATCTTGAGGAACACCGAACGCTCACGGCATATCGGGCACTCTCGTTTTTCCGCGCTCGGGGTTGATCGCGCCTTCACCCCATACGCTGCCGACAGACTGAACACTCCGCGAGCATCCTCGTGCCCAATGCAGAGATCGTCGTGGAAGGCGGCCGCCGATGTCGTGCCGCAGATCCGTTCCAAACGGTCCGCGAGCCACCCGACCTGCTCGGCTGCATGCTCGGTGGCGACTTCCACGGTCACTGGCCGCGACCCCTGCACCTCGCGCCCGTTCGCCCACGTCGGGATGGTCAGTCCGGCGTGGCCGAATTCCTCCGCGAACACCCCGATCCACGAGGCGAGCTTTGCGAACAACGCATCCGAGGCGTCGAGCGGCCCGAGGTTCAGTGGCGCCGGCGCTTCTGCACCTCCCCCACCGACCCGCTCGGAGTAGTCAGCCGCGCCGATTCCCCAGAGTTGCGCCCGCATGTTCGCCACCAGGTCGGGGATGAGCTTGAGCGCCGCTATGAGCCGATAGAAACACGAGTCGCACAAATCCCCATGCCGTGCGCCTTTCGGCTTGGGCGGGGCGTCCTCCGCGTGCGGGTGAGTGCATCCGCGAACACAAGGGAACGCAGCGGGTTCAGTGGTCACTTCGCGATCTCCTTGAGGATCACGTGGCCGTTGATTCGGTTTTTGTAGCGCAGCTTTCCGCTCGGCGCGATGCCGTCGAGCTTGAGCAGCAGCGGGTGGATGATCGTGAACCGCTCAAGCCAGAATGCGAAGCGGTCTTTGATGCTGGGCATCATTCTGAATCTCCGTTCTTGATGGGGATCACCCATCGGTGTGGGTGGAATTTCTCGATAGATGGGCCGAGGTCATCGGGCCCGATGCGTCTGCCTCCGATGCGCAGGGCGCTGATCGCCGCGGTGAGTTCGCTCATGGTCAGGCCATCGATCTCGGATTGCCGGACGCGGATCTCGTGGCCGCCGCCGACCAGGGAGGTGATCTTCAACCGTGGGATGGGCGCCGGCGGCTGGCCGGACTCGATTGCGCGGGTCATGACTGCACCGGAATCCATGGGCCAGCGCTTATGTTCCGAAAGACGACCGTGCCGGGGAATGCCGAGCGCCCGGCGGCGGCGCTGGCGAGGGCTTCCGATTCATAGCCAATGGCGATATCGAGGAATCCGGGGATTATCTCGGCCCACTTGATGCCCCACTCAACAGTGGTCGGCGACTCAGCTTCGAGGGCTTTGATCGTCGCCAGCGCAGCCTTCGCGATGTCGGGCTCGGCGGTCGGATGGTGGGCGAACAGGTAGTCACCAAGCGCGACGACGGTTGCTCTGCCGTCTTCGGTCAGCATTTGGCTGGTCGGCGACTCAGCGGCTTCGAGGGCGTCGAGAGCTTCCCAGATTGCTTCGGCAGGCTCACCTCCGTGATCGAAGCTGTCCGAGTCCTCGTTGATGAATCTCAGGGCGCTACGGGCCTTCTTGACCAGTTCCGTGTTGCTCATTGCTTGCCCGCCTCAACGTCGATGTCGGGAATGATGTTTTCCGGCTTGAAGATCACCCGGTAGTGGTACACGCTCACGTCAACCGGTTCCATCTGCTCCACGAAGTAGGACACGTTGTCACTCAGCCCGAGGAAGTGCTTCTTGTACTCGTCCGGGCCGAGCCTGCATGTCACTTCGAGCTGATCTCCCGTTTCCTGGATTGAGCAGCGGCCCTCGATGCTGAGCAGGTAGGTGTCGGTGATCCCGTTCAGGAACACGACGCGGCGCTCGATCTCGAACTGGTCAGCCGACTTCGACAGGTTGTAGCTGGCCCGGTCTGCATCGCTTGTGCAGCCGGACAGCAGCAGGGTCGCCACCGCCGCCGCTGCGAGGGCTGCGATCAGTGCGGGCTTGCGGGTGGTCTTACTCATGATTGCTCGTCTCTGGCCTCTACGGCCGTTGTGTGGGTTGGTGGTGCCGGTTGTGCTGCGAGGGGCTGAGCGGGCGGCTGGCGGGCCGTCGCGAC
>NZ_SOHG01000063.1:0-3350 GCF_004403155.1 Cryobacterium sp. Hh7
GGGTACCGCCCGTACTTTGAGAACTACACAGTGGACGCGAGCATCTTAAATTTGACTCTCGTAAGAGAGCAAATTACAAAGATCTAAGCAATTAGATCATTGGTCAATTTCGATGTCGAATTTATTCGGCATACTTAATCGATTCAAACTCATGTGATTTCAAATTTTTAAGAGCAAACGGTGAATGCCTTGGCATGTAGAGCCGAAGAAGGACGTAGTAATCTGCGATAAGCCTCGGGGAGTTGATAAACGAACTGTGATCCGAGGATGTCCGAATGGGGAAACCCCGCCAGGCCCGCAAGGTGACCTGGTGACTCCCGCCTGAATATATAGGGCGGGTAGAGGGAACGTGGGGAAGTGAAACATCTCAGTACCCACAGGAAGAGAAAACAACAGTGATTCCGTTAGTAGTGGCGAGCGAACCCGGATGAGGCTAAACCGATCATGTGTGATAGCCGGTAGGCGTTGCATGGTCGGGGTTGCGGGACTTTTCTGCCTATTCTACCGAATGGTAAGGGTTAGAACGTTGTATAGACGAACAGGATTGAAAGCCTGGTCATAGAGGGTGCGAACCCCGTAGTCGAAATGCAGCAATCGCCCGAGAAGTATCCCAAGTAGCACGGGGCCCGAGAAATCCCGTGTGAATCCGTCAGGACCACCTGATAAGCCTAAATACTCCTACATGACCGATAGTGAACAAGTACCGTGAGGGAAAGGTGAAAAGTACCCCGGGAGGGGAGTGAAATAGTACCTGAAACCGTTTGCTTACAAACCGTTGGAGCCAGCTTTGTTCTGGTGACAGCGTGCCTTTTGAAGAATGAGCCTGCGAGTTAGTGATATGTGGCGAGCTTAACCCGAGAGGGGAATGCGTAGCGAAAGCGAGTCTGAATAGGGCGATTCAGTCGCATGTCCTAGACCCGAAGCGAAGTGATCTATCCATGGCCAGGTTGAAGCGACGGTAAGACGTCGTGGAGGACCGAACCCACTTCAGTTGAAAATGGAGGGGATGAGCTGTGGATAGGGGTGAAAGGCCAATCAAACTTCGTGATAGCTGGTTCTCTCCGAAATGCATTTAGGTGCAGCGTTGCGTGTTTCTTGCCGGAGGTAGAGCTACTGGATGGCCGATGGGGCCCAAAAGCTTACTGACGTCAGCCAAACTCCGAATGCCGGTAAGTGAGAGCGCAGCAGTGAGACGGTGGGGGATAAGCTTCATCGTCGAGAGGGAAACAACCCAGACCACCAACTAAGGTCCCAAAGCGCGTGCTAAGTGGGAAAGGATGTGGAGTTGCACAGACAACCAGGAGGTTGGCTTAGAAGCAGCCACCCTTGAAAGAGTGCGTAATAGCTCACTGGTCAAGTGATTCCGCGCCGACAATGTAACGGGGCTCAAGCACGCCACCGAAGTTGTGGCATTGATATTTTTGGTAAGCCGCCACCTTGTGTGGTTGGTTCAGCCGTGTTGATGGGTAGGAGAGCGTCGTGTGGCCAGCGAAGCGGCGGTGTAAACCAGCCGTGGAGGCTACACGAGTGAGAATGCAGGCATGAGTAGCGAAAGACGGGTGAGAAACCCGTCCTCCGAAAGATCAAGGGTTCCAGGGCCAGGCTAATCCGCCCTGGGTAAGTCGGGACCTAAGGCGAGGCCGACAGGCGTAGTCGATGGACAACGGGTTGATATTCCCGTACTGACGAAAAACCGCCCAAACTAATCCAGTAATGCTAAGCATCTGAATCCCCTAGATGGATCCCTTCGGGGTGAAGCGTGGGGCCTAGCGTGCGACCCTATGCTGGTGCGGTTAGCGTATTAACAGGTGTGACGCAGGAAGGTAGCTGAGCCGGGCGATGGTTGACCCGGTCTAAGGATGTAGGCCGAGAGATAGGCAAATCCGTCTCTCATATAAGGTTGAGACCCGATGGGTAGCCCGTAAGGGTGAAATCAGTGATCCTATGCTGCCAAGAAAAGCATCGACGCGAGGTTTTAGTCACCCGTACCCCAAACCGACTCAGGTGATCAGGTAGAGAATACTAAGGAGATCGAGAGAATCGTGGTTAAGGAACTCGGCAAAATGCCCCCGTAACTTCGGGAGAAGGGGGGCCTGAGGCGTGAACGGACTTGCTCCGGAAGCGTTCGAAGGCCGCAGAGACCAGTGGGAAGCGACTGTTTACTAAAAACACAGGTCCGTGCTAAGTCGCAAGACGATGTATACGGACTGACGCCTGCCCGGTGCTGGAAGGTTAAGAGGAACGGTTAGCCGCAAGGCGAAGCTGAGAATTTAAGCCCCAGTAAACGGCGGTGGTAACTATAACCATCCTAAGGTAGCGAAATTCCTTGTCGGGTAAGTTCCGACCTGCACGAATGGCGTAACGACTTCCCAGCTGTCTCAACCGCGAACTCGGCGAAATTGCATTACGAGTAAAGATGCTCGTTACGCGCAGCAGGACGGAAAGACCCCGTGACCTTTACTACAGCTTGGTATTGGTGTTCGGTGTGGCTTGTGTAGGATAGGTGGGAGACTGTGAAGCTTGGACGCTAGTTCAGGTGGAGTCATTGTTGAAATACCACTCTGGTCATATTGGATACCTAACTTCGAACCGTGATCCGGTTCAGGGACAGTGCCTGGTGGGTAGTTTAACTGGGGCGGTTGCCTCCTAAAAAGTAACGGAGGCGCCCAAAGGTTCCCTCAACCTGGTTGGTAATCAGGTGTCGAGTGTAAGTGCACAAGGGAGCTTGACTGTAAGACTGACAAGTCGAGCAGGGACGAAAGTCGGGACTAGTGATCCGGCAGTGGCTTGTGGAAGCGCTGTCGCTCAACGGATAAAAGGTACCTCGGGGATAACAGGCTGATCTTGCCCAAGAGTCCATATCGACGGCATGGTTTGGCACCTCGATGTCGGCTCGTCGCATCCTGGGGCTGGAGTAGGTCCCAAGGGTTGGGCTGTTCGCCCATTAAAGCGGTACGCGAGCTGGGTTTAGAACGTCGTGAGACAGTTCGGTCCCTATCCGCTGCGCGCGCAGGAAATTTGAGAAGATCTATCCCTAGTACGAGAGGACCGGGATGGACGAACCTCTGGTGTGTCAGTTGTTCCGCCAGGAGCACCGCTGATTAGCTACGTTCGGAACGGATAACCGCTGAAAGCATCTAAGCGGGAAGCCGGCTTCGAGATGAGATTTCCATCCCTTCGGGGGAGAGGCTCGCAGCTAGACTACTGCGTTGATAGGCCGGATGTGGAAGTGGGGACTAAAGACCCATGGAGCTGACCGGTACTAATAAGCCGATAATTTGATAACACTCAGTTTGAAGAAGCTGCTTTAGCGTCCACTATGTGGTTCTCGATGTACGGTCGAGAACAAC
>NZ_SOHG01000062.1:0-3418 GCF_004403155.1 Cryobacterium sp. Hh7
CTCTCCGAGCGGACGCAACGCCACATCCCGATACCGGTGCCGACCGCTCAGCCGATCTCACAACGCCCCACCCCGGAGCAAAAAAAACACTCTAGAGACTCGCCGGGCCGGCTGAACCCATGTTATTCAGCAGCCTCCTAGGCCGCAGGCCTCACCTCCCGGCTAGCTCCCACCAAGAATTCCCTCGCAGGAAACCAGGCGGACCCCACGTGCACACAGCCCGCGGGGCCCGCCCTTTTGCGTGCCTCCCCCGCAGATCGGTTGCGTTGATCGACTTAGCCTCGTATGCCGGGCTTGGACCCAGCCTGTTTAGATTTCGACCGACGGGATGGGCGCGTCCCGTGGGCCTGGTCACGTCGGTGCGCTGGTGGTCTCGCCCTATTTGGCCTGGGCGTAGTTGTCGACGGTCGCAACCGTGAGCATGAAATCGACCGGAAAGTCGCCGAAGAGAAGCCGACCGGCGGTTTCGGCGGCCGTGACGATGATCTTCGCCACGACCTCCGCCTGGGCTGCCAACGTGTGTACGATGACCTCGTCGTGCAGAAAGAACACCAGGTGCGGCGCGTAGTCGAAGGGCGCGCGCGCCCGCCCTGGTGCCGCGGGACGCGCGGCCGACGCAGCCAGGCCGGGCCCAGCATCCGCTCGTCTGAGTGCGCTGGTCGCACCGGCACCGGCGGCCGGGAGGGCGGCGAGTTCTCGGCGAATCTCGGCCATCCAGCACAGCGCCCATTCCGCGGCGCTGCCCTGAACGATGAAGTTTCGGGTGAAGCGGCCCCAGTCCCTCGCCTGGCTGCGGGCCCGGCGCTCATCGGTCGCTGTGGCCGCCGGATCGTACGCCTGAGCTTGCACCTCATGCCAACCCTGCCCGGGTACCGGCGACGACCGCCCCAGCCGGGTGGTGACGACTTCGCCTCGCTCGCCGGCCCGGGCCGCCAACTCCGTCAGGGCGATCGCCCGAGGGTAGGCACGCGCCAGGCGCGGCAACAGCCGACCGCTCTCCCCCGTCGTGGCGCCATACATGGCTCCGAGCATGGCGACCTTGGCATGATCGCGCGTCTCCACGACGCCGCTCGCAACGATTCCGGCATAGAGGTCGGTTCCACGCCCGGCCGTAGCCATTCGCTCGTCCTGGGCCAACGCGGCGAGAATGCGCGGCTCCAACTGGGCGGCATCGGCGACGACGAGTTTCCAGCCGTCATCGGCGACCACCGCGCCGCGAATCTGCTTGGGCAGCTGCAACGCTCCCCCGCCGCGCGTCGCCCAGCGGCCGGTCACCACGCCTCCCGGCACGTAGTCGGGGTGGAATCGACCGTTGACGACCCAGGACTCCATCCAGGTCCAGCCGTTGGCGCTGAGCAATCGGGAAAGCTTCTTGTACTGCAACAGGGGCTCAATCACCGGATGCTCGAGCTTCTTCAACTCCCAGCCCCTGGTCGAGGTCACGGCCAGACCCGCGCGTTGCAGGGCCTTGAACAGTTCCTGCGGCGAGTCCGGGTTGAGGGCCTCATCATTCAGTTCCAGCCGGATACGCTGGGCGAGCAGCTCAAGACGGTCCGGTCGCACACCCGGCAGGGCGCGGGGTCCCAGCTCCCGCGTCAGCAGATGATTGTGCACGTCGGTGCGCCACGGAAGCCCAGCGAAGCGCATTTCGGCGGCCACGAGCGCGCCCGCCGATTCCGCAGCGAGCAGCAGGCGCAACCGGCCCGGTTCGGCAGCGGATGCCACGGCGTCGAGTTGACGGCGGAACTCACGCCCGGACGTCGATTCGGGGGCGCGAGAATGGGGGCCAGGTTCGGTGCCACCAGAGTCGCCGGTGCCGTCAGCGGCGTGGTCGGCGAGATCGTCACCGCCATCGTCATCGTCATCGTCATCGTCGACATCAAACTCGAACAGGGTCGCCCGGAGCTCGATCTGGTCGGCTGTCACCGCGCTCGCTGCGTCCCAGCGATCCGGCGCGGCGAGGGCCAGTTCGCTCAACTGGGTCAGGGCGGAATTCTTGAGGATCACGTGGCACAGGCGCAGATCGTGGCAGCGCTCCACCCGGATTCCGGCACTGAGCAGCAGCGGATAGGTGTGGCCGGTGTCGTCCCAGACCCACCGCGGGCGGCCTTCAATGGCCCAGGATTCCCTGGCGGCCACAAACGTTCGAAATTCGTCCAGACTCAGCCGGCGCGGCGGTTGCAGCGAAGCTCCGGCCTCATCGCGGGGTTCGACGACCAGGTCGCCACCGCCCGCCTGCCGCACCAGTACATACACTCTCCTATTCTGCCCGATTCAGCGTGGCTGACCTGTTCACGGCGCCGGGCAGAACGGCACCGTACCCATCGGCTTCGTGGTGCCGATGGGTACGGGGGTTGTGCGTGCCGTCTAGCCAGCGATCTTGTCGCCGCTGGGTGACACCACCCACCAGACGTCGCCGACAGCCTGACCGGTGGTGTCACCGGCCGCCGCATCGCCAGCCCAGTAGTAAAGCGGGAGACCGTTCAGGGTGACCTGCTTGGTGCCATCCGTTCGGGTGATCACGCCAACGGTACCGGTGACTCCGTCGACCGTCGGGGTGTCCGATTCCGCGACGACCGGCGGCCATTTAACGAGACAGTCGCCCTCGCAGGTACTCTCACCGGAGTCGGCGACGTCCTTGTCGAACACGTACAGAGTCATGCCTTTGCTGTCGACGACGATCGTGCCGAGGTCGCTGTCGGCCGTCGCGAGTGTCGCGTCGGCGGCCGGTTCGGCTACTTCGCTTGACGAGCTCGACTCGTCTGCCGCCGGCGGCGTCGCGCCCTGCGAGCATCCGGTCAGTGCGAGAACGCTGATCGCCAGCGCCCCGACGACAGGCCCGACCTTGAGCCATATTTTGCTGTTCATGATTGCTTCCTTTTCTCGGTGCACTGCTTTGAAATGGTGCGTGATTGAGCGGTGCGTGATCACGTGGTGCGTAACGAGGGGCTACGTGAATTAGAACGAGATGCCATGCCGATTGGTTCAGCCCGGCAGAGCATATCCACTGAATCGATATCAGGCTTCAATCTAGAAGTCTGCGCCGACATAGGAACGCGGGTGTGTCGATAACCTGACGGCCCTTTCCCGAAGTGCCACAAGTTGGTCCTGTTCGGCAGCGGTCAGATTGGTCACGGCAGAGGAGATCGGCCAGAAGTCGACCTGGTCGAGATGTGCGTCCGGCAGAAGCATTCGCTTAATGTGACAGCGGCGCTTTCAGCCATCGCAGGAACGTGCCGCGAATCGTTTCTGATGTTTCCACGAGAATAAACAGGGACAAGTTTTACCAAATGTCGCGCATGAAAGCGGCGCGAGGTGAGTGGCGAGTAGCGCTTGTGGGTAGCGCCAGTCCGGTGACTTGGTAGCACGATTCCGGGTACACGGTAGCGCTGGCGGGCGGTGAACTGCTCTGCTGTGA
>NZ_SOHG01000056.1:0-3431 GCF_004403155.1 Cryobacterium sp. Hh7
TGCGGGGGCTGATCTTCTTGTCTGACATGCGATGTCCTTTCGTGACATTCGGTTGATGAGTGGACGGCGCCGGGATCGAACCGGCATATCGGGTGGGGGAACCCGCGCTCTTCCAGTTGAGCTACCCGCCCATGTGCCCGGTCAGGGCTCGACTCCAACCGGGCGACTGACCGCTGCCGACGTTCCTCCGTCGATGCGCAGCGTTGACAGCACCCGCCCAGCTACACCCGAAGGTGACGAATGGAATGGCAGATGCCCGATCAGGTAAAGCAAGGTGGCGCGCCAGGAAGGCCGCGTTTGTGGAGCACCATGCGCTGGCAGACACCTAGCTGCCCCGCATGTACACATGAACCGAGTACTTTCCTTGGTGGGGCGATGACCGTCGGATTGGCCGTTCCCTCGCACCGTTCGCAGCTCCTGCGTGCACCATCGTTCGGGTGCCCCGTATCGCAGGAGAAATATCCTTCTCGTGTTCGTTGTATGTAGTTATCAAGCTGCTAATCGCCCCCATCCCGACTCCTCCTCACGGAGTTCCCCGACTTCAATCGAGGTGTCTGCCGCCTTACGTGAACCGTTGGAGCTGGCGCACGTAGATGGCAGGTCTGGCTTTGAGCGATATCGGGGCATGCAGGCACGCCGGCGGATTCCCCTCAGAGCGAGGGGAAAGAATGAAGGGGCTAGGCGCCGAAGGTGCGGGCGTCTATGAACTTCTGGAGATCGTCAGCACGAACGCGCTGATGCGGTCGGGTGTCGCCAAATTCCACAACAGGGAGCCGGCCAGCCTTGATCTGCTCATACACCCATACCTTCGACATCTCGATGCGCTGGGCCACGGTCGCGACGGAGTACAGACGAACTGACTCAACGACGGGCATTACGCGACCTGCTCGCCACGAACGACCTCGAAAAGAGAGGACATTGAGGCGTGGGGAAACGCCAGCATGACTCGGGCCATGAATCCGTTCGACGGGCTAACTTCACCATTGGAGACGCGCCAAAGAGTCGCGGGGGACACCCCGATGATTCTGGCGAGTGCCGCCTCCGTGTTGATGCCGTTCGCACGTCGAAGCTCGTCAAGCCTGGGCCGGTTGAGCACGAGAGCATCTTTAGCTCTGGCTGTATTGGTAGCTGCTTGCATGCTTGCAACATTACGCCAAGCATGCTCATCTGCAAGTTAATTCCATAAGCGAAATCCTTAAACGGGGCTTGAATCCGCGTAAATACGGGGTTTTCCGAATGCAAAGTTATTGCATACGTGCAATGAATGGCTTATCATTGCTGGAATGATCAAGCACATTACGTGGCCAGAGTTCCTTCGCATGATCGCTGGAGACGAGACGGGCGCCCGGATCTCCGAGCGCACTAACACGCCCGAATCGACGATCAGTCGCTGGCTCGCGGGCAAGGTCGAGCCGCGACCAAAGCAGGTAGTTCAGATCGCCGGTGCTTATCAAGCCGACCCCGTGCAGGCGCTGATCGCTGCCGGTTACCTCGACGAGTCCGAAGCTCTGTCTCTTGGATCGGTTCACCGCTCCCTGCAAATTCGTGACTTCACTGACCTGGAGCTTGCGCGCGAAATTCTTCGCCGAGTCGAAGCAGGTGGTTCGGAAATACTCGAGACGCCCTTTGATGGAGAACACCCAGCGATGGTCGAACGAGACAATGTCAGACCTATGCGTAAGACTCGACAAAACACAGAAGCCGACGAACTGTGTGCTGTAGCCAAACCGGGGGACACGGTGATAGAAATTGATGAATTTGACGACTGATCGGTACGATCCACACGAACATGCCGATCACCTCGGGCTGACCGTTGCGTACCAGAGCCTGCGGTCAAACTTCGGGCTATACGTTCCGGGCCGAAAAATCATCATCTTGCGCCGTGGCCTCAAGACCGCGACCGAGCGCAGCGTGCTCGCTCACGAGGTGGCGCACTTTCTTGCCGATGATCACCACACCGACGGCTTGTGGTCCATCCGGCAGGAACGGCGTGCCGACCTGTCCGCCGCCCGCCGCCTCATTTCCGCCCGCAGGCTCAAACAAGTATCCGAGTGGTCGCACGATCCACGCGAATGGGCCATCGACCTCCAAGTCACAGGCGACATTCTGCTTGCCTACCTCAACGCTGAAAGCAGGGCCGCATGAGAGCTGCCAAGGGTGAAGGATCGGTCCCGAAGAAAACCGATCGGGGATGGCGCGGCTACGTCACTGTCGGCGGGAAGCGCAAGTACACCAAATTCCACGCCACGAAAGCGGCATGCGCGCAGGAGAAGCGCGAACTGCTCACCAGGCGCGACGACGGCAAGCTCGTCGCTGGCACCGCGCCCACGGTCACGCAATGGGTCGACCATTGGCTAGAGAACATCTCGGGACCACGCGCGACGACGTATGCCATGAATCGGTGGGTGCTCGACAAGAAGATCACGCCGGAACTCGGATCGATCAGGATCAGCGCGCTCACCGTTGAGCGCCTTGAGCAGTGGGTGAAATGGCTGAAGATCGCGCCCACCTCGCAGCGCCGCTACCTAGCCCCGTTGAAAGCAGCGCTGGCAGTAGCCGAGACGCGCGGGATGATCGGCTTCAATCCGGCATTGCGCGTTGAGCTCGGCCCGGTCGGCAAGGCTGATACGACTTCGTTCTCACGTGAGGACCGTGACGCCATTCTCGATGCTGGGACCGGCCGCAATGCTGCCCGCTGGCACCTGGCGCTGAGAATGGGAATCCGGCCGTCTGAATGCCTGGGGCTGGCGTGGCCAGACTACGACGCGCGCACCGGTAGGCTCACGATCCGCAACCAGCTACTGCGCGCAACCGGCGTGAAGGGACTGTTCTTGCAGCCGGCAGCGAAGACGGCGGCGGGGGAGCGCGAAATTCGTTTGCCGCGGTCGCTGATCACGATGCTCGATGCACACCGCGCTGAGCAGTTGCAGCTCATGGCCGATATGGGCGAGGACTGGATCGGATTCGAGAGCGGTGGCAAGCCGGTCGCGCTGATGTTCCCACAGGAAAACGGCAAGGGAGTCGGTGCCACGCAGGACACTCGACTATGGCGCGCCCTGCTCACATCTGCGGGCCTTGGAGCGGTGAAGCGGTACCAGTCGCGGCACACGTCCGCAACGCACATGCTGGTCGAATCTGGTGGAGATGTGGCAGTCGTGGCAAAGATCCTTGGTCACAAGGACTCCGCTTTCACCTATCGCACCTACGTGCATCCACTGGACGAACGAGAGGATGCTTTGGTCGATCAGATGGACGCCCCGCGTGCACCCTATCGTGCACCCTATGGAGCTAATTCCAGCGAACACCAGCGAACTCCCGAGGGGGCAGATCGTTGATTTTACGCGGAAGTCTTGCCCCCACGAACACCCACGAAACGGTTGTTCTCTCACTCGTAATGAGAAGGTCGTCAGTTCGATTCTGACAGGCGGCTC
>NZ_SOHG01000043.1:0-3720 GCF_004403155.1 Cryobacterium sp. Hh7
TAGGCGCCCGTTCGGTGCAGCTTGATTGTGGATTCTGCCGGGATAGGTCGAACCCATCCAGCAGGTGCGAGGGCGTCAAGCTCCGCGCCGACTGGAACGGAGACGGCCAGGAAGCGTGGAACGTAGTCCCCATCCCTTACCTCACCAGAGAACATGGCCGCGTCCATCCCTGCTTCACGTCGAGCAAGGAGGACCTCGTGCAACTTGGGCGAATGCGGGAGCTCTCCGACCTTGACGCCGTCGACCTTGGCGGTGATGTCAGAGCCGCGGACCCACGGCATCAGCTCCACCTCGACGTCACGGGGCATCCGTGCCAAAGCGGCCTGGTCTGCGCCGACGCCCCCAACCCAGAGTTCACCTGGCGTGCGCGCGGACCGAGCGGCGCGAGCAACCTGCGGAACGACAGGCGCAACAACCTGCGCAGGCTCGGCAACCTCAACGCCAATCTCCTGAACGCGCTTCTTTCCCCAACCGAACCATGCCATAGCAATCCCCCTGTGTTACCACGAGCCTAGCGCTGCCAGTGTTCACCGGAGAGCGGACCCTGTAGCTAACGAGATACACCTTCCGGCAGCGACGCGTCGACGAACGGCGACGGGACGTCGACCCGTCGACCGGAGGCCTGCAGCATCCGCTCGACCAAAGTCGCGCACGACTTGTTCGCTGAGGAGCAGTGTTGTCAGATCGGCCGCCCCGCCTCGCCCTCAAACGAGACGGCGGGGCCCTTGCCTATGCCGTCTCCTACATGCCTCGAATGCTTTGATTCAGGGCAGTGTTCGCTGCAGCAGGCGCATACTCCTTCACTTTCGCGATCACGAGCTGATCGAACAATGCCTCGGCCGCGGCACTCAGCTCTTCAACAGACTTTTCAGGTGGATTCGAACGCTGAACGTTCTCGTTCTTCTTGCCGTATGCGTAGGCACTGACAGCATCCAGATACTTGGTGAACAAGCTCATGATTCTCCTTCATTCGTAGGCGCGTTTATGGCCGAGATGGTTTGCGCCCGTATAGGACCATCCGTACCTTTCTAGTCAGTTAGACGCTCATGCCCTGCTCAGCAGCACGCACGGCAATATTGCGCCGCGTCTCATCCTCAATGCTCTGTTGGCGCATGTCCTCAGCAATCTGTTGGCGACGTGCAACCTTCTCCTTTGACTCCAGAGGGATGCCAAGGATGGCGCAGAAAACCAGCACGAGTGCGTACAGCGCCATGAGCACTAGGCCGACGAGGAAGACAAAGAAAATGATTTCCATGAACGCAGCCTATCGGTGGCTTGCTGGCCAGATTCAAAGCCATCCTGGAAGACGCTCAACCCCGCGCCCCTGGCATGAAGTGGCGGGGCTTTTTCGTGCGTCCTACGCTGCCGATACCGACCGATCAACCATTGACCGTGATACATCAGCGCCGCACCGTCTCCCATGACCGGCACTGTTATGGTGACTGGATGACCACTGGCATCAAGCCCTCCCCTCAGCGGACGGTTCTCCTTATCGCCGTGGTCGCATTGCTTGCGGTCATAGGAACCGCCGCAGTGGTGATCGCAGTCACGATGGTGACGTCGAACTCACCGTCAGCGGCCGAACCAGAACCGACTCCCCAGACCTCAGAGGACGTCGCCTTGATCAGGGAAGCGAACCGCGCACGAGCCGTGATCAAGAATCCCGTTCGAGAGGGATGCACCCCAATAGCTGACGACGTCGTCGAACCTGCAGATTCCGGAACCTCAGTGCAACTCGTTTCCCACGGGTTCGGGTTGATCAGCTGCGTTCTGGAGAAAGCATCGGCGCCGGACGTGATCTATCAGCGCATGGAATTGACCCGGGCTATAGACGGGCAGCAGACCGCGGACTGGGACTATGGCAGCGCATATTGGTCGTACGACGGCTTCAACGACGCCTTGCGCGCCACGATCGAGTACACGGGGCCCGACCCCTCCTGAGAGGTGGCGGGGCTTTTTCTCGTTGTGCCGGCACCCAGTAAGCGATGGCCGACCCGGGCACCTTTTTCACTTATCTGAACGGCACGATGGGTGCTAAGGCGGAAAGTTTCTGGAACCGTGGGCACCGGGCGAGGTCTTGTGCGGCATCAGGGATAGCCCGGGCAGCACTCGCGCTTCTCTGCGGGTTTGCGTCAGGAATCTCGACATCTCTGTACGTTATGTTCGTGAAGCCTTACGGTTTAAACACCGGCAACTTAAAAATTCTTGATTCCAGCACCGGCTCCTGCTGGGTAGCCGGCGAACGGGTTCAAGGCACAGGAACATGGACGACCGATCATGCATGGCCGATCTCGCCACCTGGAACCGCCGCATAAGGAAAGGCAGAACACATGGACTTCACAACCGCCACCGACGCCGACCTTGACGCCGACCGTATCACCATTGTCGCTGAGCAGGAACGCCGGGCGAAACTGGTCGCCATCCCCGTGGAAGTCGCCAGGCTAACCAAACAGTACCGCGAGCTTGGCGGCGACCAAGACGAAATAGACGCCGCGATTGCGCCGTTCAAAAAAACCTTCTAATTCCCCTGACAGCTGCACAAACTGCCGCTGCGTGACGAAACCCAGTCTCTTCGGAGGCTGGGTTTTTTCGCCGTCAACGCCGCGGAATCGAAAGGGTTGATCATGCGAGACGACAGCAGAGGGGGGATCGTGCAGTCCCCAGAATCCGCTACTTACTCGCTACTTTGAGGTACCCACCACTCCAGAGAGGAAGTTTTCGTCGGTAACACCTGGTTCGCGCTCGATCACCTGGCCGACTGACTACCAGCGACTGCACCGCGAGCCGCAACCTCAACGACCTGCCCTGAACGGCACGCGAGCCGCTACGCCTGGTGACGCTTATTCCATCGCCCCATGGCATAGAAGGCCAGCCCGATCAGGACAGCAACTCCAACCGTCGACAGCTGGTTCCCGAAGGTCGCGAGCTGCACGCCCCACTGGTCCGGGGACGTGTACAAAGCACCGGACAGGGTGTTCCCGAAGTCGGCTAACTGGGCGTCATGCGCGTAGATGTTCTCGCCGATAGCAGACAGGACGATCCCGCCAATGAGCGCACCCGCTCCACCGGCGCCCAGGCTGATCTCGAACGGGTTTCGCTTGGGCGACGTTGTGCCGGCCGCGGCTGTCTCGAAAAATGGTGTCTGGTCTGTCATGGTTCCCCTTATTTGTGCGGTTGAGATTGGGTGTGACGCTGCTACGCGTCAGACAATCGATCCATCATGTCGGGGCATCGAGCAGCGGTCGTGAACGCCGTGAAGCTACCGGCGTCCCTGGCTGGCACGCCGGCATCCGTGAGAGCTTTGATCGTTAGTAGCCACGCGGTCTCAGTATCATTGCCGCTCATCTCTGAGCACACGCCAGCCGCGACGTCGTCCAGGCTCGTCTCGGCGTATGTCGAGAAGAATTCGAGGCTGGTAGCCATGTCGTAGAACTCGGCATCAGTGAGCGCTTCTGGTGCCGTCGTGCATCCGGTCAGAGTGACGGCAAGCAGAACGGCGGACGCGGCGAACGTGAATCTATTCATGGTGCTTTCCCCTGTGTTGCAACGAGCCTAGCGCGGCGTGGCGAACACTCAGAAACGAGCAAAAAAATTCCATAGGGTGCCAGATAGGGTGCACTGACAAGAATGGGACCGAGGCCCGTAGGCCCCGATCCCTCTATTCATGCGGAGCCGCCTGTCAGAATCGAACTGACGACCTTCTCATTACGAGTGAGATGC
>NZ_SOHG01000060.1:0-4065 GCF_004403155.1 Cryobacterium sp. Hh7
AGCTTGTCTAGATAACAACTATTTTAGCTGGTCAGAGGGGCATTCTCGGTTTAACGCGCCGTCAAAACCTCAAGGTCAACCGGTGGATTCAGGCTAAAGCGTTACTCGCTTGTCCAACTTGCGTCGACGACTGTGGCGTAGCTACTCTCCGCCGAGTCGGTGTCGTACTTCGCATCTTGGTATTCGAGGACGATCCAGCCGGATTGGTATCCGTTATCGCCGAGGGCGGCTGTGAACCCTTCGGCATCGTCTCGGTCCTCGAACTGGTAGACAGTGATTTGGTCCGCTCGGACGGCTTGGGAGCATCTGACCTCGTCGGAACACGCCTCGGCTGTGATGTCCTGGAGATTGGTGACAGGAAGGCCCGGTTGTCCTTGGAAGCCGTTGAACACGTCTTCCGCCGTCATAGTCGATCGTGGTGCGATAAGTTCCTGAATCCCACGAAACGGATCGCCGCCTGTGACCCAGAGGCCGGCCACAATGACGGCGGCAGCGAGGGTGACTGTCGTCGTGATTACGATTGAGCGTTTCGGCATCCCTGCTCTTTCTGCAAGTGGCGGTCGAGCCTGGCTCGGTTGCGCACGAGATCGGATCATTCCGGTGTTGGCTTCAACTTAGCGGCCTGGGTGGATATCCGGTCTCCAAGTTGCCGGAAACGCTATCGGAGCAGTCGGTGCGACTCCCAAGGCAGAGTCGCCATAGGGACCCGCGACCCTGGCGCAATAAACCTCGACTTCCCCGAAGGCCCGAGTGTTCCCCTTACGGGTTCGGTTGCAGCGGTGGTAGAGGTCCGCTATCCGAGACAATTCATGTCCCTTGGAGCAGCGCCATCGAGCCGTTGCAGCCAACGTATGTCAATGGGCTTGTCCGAGTGACGCTCCCAGCCGAGCTCTGTTGGAGCAGCATCAGCCATTCGTGGTTGGTCCGATCAGTCGTTGACCGCTCTTGTGCTGTACCCAATGGGTCGTAATATTCGGCCGATCATGCGCCGTCACTAGAGTAGGGACTACCACTGGGGAAGGAGTGACAACAATGCGAAAGACTGTGATAAGTCGACGCAGGCTCACGCTGTCCGGCATAGGACTGTGCGCGCTGGTCGCGTTGAGTGGCTGCGCGGCAGCCCTTCCTCTGCCGAGTGGGCCGCAAGCTGAAGCGAAGATAATGCCGCTGGAAGAGTCTTTTGCTATCGCGGACCAGCTAGCTGAGGACCTGGCCTTTCCGCCAATGGATCTGGAGACGATGCAATGGCTTGATCGGCTGCAGGGTGAACTGGCGGAGGACGCGAATTTTGGTTCCCCGGCGATCTCGAACGATCGAAGCACCGTCACGATCATCTGGTACGGCACGCCGAGTGCCCGGCTCGAGGAGCTGGTCGCCCAAGCCCCGGAGACCCTGACCGTGGTCATCCAGCCCGCCGTATTTATACCGGCAGAGTTGACCGAGCTCACCCAGAGGGCAGTGACTACCCCCGGGCTGGTGTTAGGCGCGGAAGTAGCGATGGGCAGCCCCGCACCTGACGCCTCGGGTATCACGATCGGGATCGTTGAACTACCCGTTGGGCACACCCTTGAGCAACTCGGCATTGCGTTCGCGCAGGCCCTGCAGCGACCGGATGTCACAGTTACAGTGGAAGTCAGCGGCACGATTGTGCCGTTCAACAGCTGAGCGCCGAGGGTCGTCTTGCGGAATTGACGCCTTGCTTCGCGCGGCGTCAATTGAGACCATCGAGGGTGTTACCGCTAATCCCCGCTCGCCTTCTTTGGTGTGGGTTCGTTTCACTTGAGCTGGCCGCCGTGTCCTTTGTTTCTCTGGTCGTTGCGCCGGACGTGGGGCCGATGTCGTGCGTGGAATCGTACCCAGCGCAGTGCAAGATCGGGAAGATTGCGGACGGCGGACTCACAATTACCGGCTTGCTGCTGCTCGTCGGTGTCGCCTCCCTGTTTCTCGTCAACCTGGTGACTCGACTGTCCGTCCGCGAGGTGAGCATCGTCGCCGGATTCGTTGTCCTTGTCATTCTCATGACCGTAGGCGTGGACTTGTCCTAGTCACAAGGAATTCAGCGTCGCTACAACTAGGCGTGCCACGCACGCAGGTGAGCGTCCCGGCTGCCGTCCCGTAGGGGGTTCGGCTTGCGGGCACACGTAAGGGCCGCCGACGCTAAGCGCTTGCCCTCGCAACCTGCGGTTTTGCTCAAGTTCAGGGCATCGTCTCATCGAAGTGGTCGTGACTCATGGGTGAGCTCTAATGGATTAGATAGGCTACATCGCAAGGGGGCCCCAAAATGGGAACAGATATCCGGAGCCGCACGCCATTCAGACGTACCTTCACAGTGCTGCGCTCGATAGGTGGAGTGGTCATTACGATGGCCATAATTCTGGCCGATGTCGTGAAATCGACATCCGGGGGCGGGGCCTCCTCATCGGCGTACCCAACCGTAGTATTACCGAGTTCGAAGACCAACACGTCAGCGGCCACCTCCTCCGAGACGGTACCGATCACGAAGAAGAAGAGACCACGCAGGAAGCGCAGATCATAGCCACAGTATTTCGGCGGTAGCGGCGTAGTGCTGGGCGGGGATCGCTGGGTTATCCGCTCGCTTGGCTGCGCCCGATTCCCGCAAGAGGTTCGGCTTCCGGGCGGCACCTGACCCTGTGCCAGAATCTAGCTGCCTGATGACCTTGACCTGCTCTGTCACTTGCAAGATGGGAACTAGATATTGTATTGACAGTAATGCAGTGGGGCTTAACCAGTTGGGGGATGCAAGATGAGCGATCAATCTGATGTTAACGCCGGGCCAAAACAGGGCCAATAGTGCCGACAGTTTCAAGCGGTCAATGCAACGGTGTGGCCGCGCGGCCTCCTAATGTGCTTCGTAGGAGGAGTGAAAGTGGGACGGAAACCCAAGCCACCGGATCAACGGATGGCATTCTTCACAGCCCGTGCGTCGGGAACGTCGCTGCGAAAGTCCGCAGCACTGGCCGGGATATCCAGGTCCACTGCCTGTCTGTGGCTCAAGCAATCGGTTGGCGTGCGACCCCGGGCGACGAGGCCTCGGTCGGTGTTGCGGTTATCGCTCGATGAGCGTGAGAGATCGACACGTCCAAACCGATCAATCCGCTGGAGGCACACGCACACGAGCGTTCGCGAATGTGCGTGTCGACGCGGCTGGGGCTCCGCAGGCAAGTGCCTCTCCGTTCCTCAGTTTTTTTAGCGGGTTGACCTCGCGCCAACCTTCAGTACTGTGAAGGCGGTTACAAATACTCTTCAACCCGTTGCTTCGCACTAGGAGGTCATCATGCCCAACGTCATCGAGACTGTCGACGTCAACGTTCCAGTTACCGTCGCTTATAACCAGTGGACAAAATTCGAGGAGTTTCCGAAGTTCCTAAGTTTTGTTGAATCCATCACTCAGGTGACCGACACTCTCACCGAGTGGAAGGTCAAGATCGGCGGCGTGGAGCGCAATTTTGAGGCGCAGATAACGGAGCAACACCCCGACGAGCGTGTCGCCTGGAACAGTACCGGCGGCGAAGTTGATCATGCGGGAGTTGTCACGTTCCACAAGCTAGCCGAGAACGAGACGCGCGTGACGGTCCAACTTGATTGGGAGGCGAAAGGGCTGCTCGAGAAGGCCGGAGCCGCTCTCGGCGCAGACAATCACGCCATCAAAAAAGACCTCGCAAACTTCAAAGAATTCATCGAGGCGAAGGGAACTGACGACGGTGGATGGCGCGGAGACGTGCAGGCCTGACGCTACCGACAAGCCAACTTTCAAATCGTGATCTCTAAAACGACACGCATCGGATTTCGGCCGCAACCAAACCCACCGGAGCAACAGATGGTATTTTCACGGCGCGCGCGTCGGGGATAGCACTGCGGAGATCCGCGGCGACAGGCAATGCAGAAATGACCGGGATAAGACGCCTGGTGATCTTATTGCGTTGGCCCCATCCTATTGATGGCGCTTTAGCCTCGATCCACCGGTCGAGTTGAAGTTGTGACGGCGCGTTAAACCGAGAATGCCTGTCGGATCAGGAAAAATAGAACTTACTTAGGGTTCAATTC
>NZ_SOHG01000036.1:0-5589 GCF_004403155.1 Cryobacterium sp. Hh7
AAGAAAAGTTAGGTCATACAAAACCCAGCCGCCAAAACCCGAGTTGACCAGCACTTCTGGAACTCTGACCGAGGCTAGCTAGGAAACTCCCGCTAGCGCGGCCGAAACCTGGCTCGCTGCCAACCGCGTCAGGGCCGAGAAAGCTGCGCCCGGACCGAGCCAGCCGACAGCATCCGCTTAAAAACTGCGCGGAACGGGTTAGGCGCGCTTGCGCAGTTTGCGCCGTTCGCGCTCGGACAATCCACCCCAGATGCCGAACCGCTCGTCATTGCTGAGCGCGTATTCGAGGCATTCGCTGCGTACCTCGCAACCGGAGCAAATCTTCTTGGCGTCGCGGGTGGAGCCGCCCTTTTCGGGGAAGAATGCCTCGGGGTCGGTCTGCGCGCAGAGGGAGTCGGCCTGCCAGGCCAAGAGGTTCTCGTCGCCGTGGTCTTGTCGTACTCCCGGAACACCGAGGGTGACGGGGTCAACGAACCAGTCCTCTGGTACTCCGGAACGATAGTCAGGTAATGCCATATCGTCTCCCAGCGCTCGATCCGCACCAATCAGTGCCGCACCTAATTACACCCGTGTAATTCGATATCGTCAAGTCGCGAATCGTAAACCCTCAATATGGGCTAGAGAGTTGCGACGCGCCCACGGCGACAAATTCGGCCATTTGGGGGGTGTCTGAACGTTGCGAACAGAGCACGATCTGCGCCCTCAGCGGCGTGTCGACCCTCAATGAACGGCCGCGCGTGACGAGTCCCAGGCGCTCTGCACCATCTGCTCGAGGGTGTGGCGCATGCTCCAGCGCAGGTCGCGGGCCGCGAGCGCGCCAGACGCGACGATGCGATCGGGGTCGCCCACGCGTCGCGGTCCGAGCTCCGGAACGAAGTCGATGCCGGTGACCCGACGCACGGTCGCCATGATCTCGCCGACCGAGACGCCGTCGCCGCTGCCGAGGTTGTAGACCGGCTCGATCGCCTCGTTGGCGTCGAGCCGGCGTGCCGCGGCGACGTGCGAGAGGGCCAGATCGGCGACGTGAATGTAGTCGCGCACGCAGGTGCCGTCCGGCGTGGCATAGTCGTCGCCGTTGATGCGCGGGGTGCGACCCTCGAGCAGCGCGGCGAACACGAGTGGAAACAGGTTGTGCGGGCTGGTGTCGCTCAGGCTGAGGTCGCCCGAGCCGACGACATTGAAGTAGCGCAGCGAGGTGTGCCGCAGGCCGGTCGCTACGCCCTGGTCGCGCAGCAGCCACTCGCCAATCAGTTTGGATTCGCCGTAGGGCGATTCCGGGCTTTTCGCGGTGCTTTCGGTGACGAGGTCGGTGTGCGGCGTGCCGTAGACCGCAGCGCTCGAGGAGAACACGATGCGGTCGATCGCCGCCCCCTCCATGGCGGCGAGCAGCGTGGCCGTCGCGGTGACGTTCTGTTCGTAGGTGTGCAGGGGGCGTTGCACCGAGACGCCGGCGTACTTGAATCCAGCGACGTGGACGACGCCGTGCACGTCGTGCTCGCGAAAGGTGTGCACGAGCAGATCGCCGTCGAGCACGCTGCCCCGCACGAAGGGCACTGTGGCCGGCACGAAAGATTCGTGGCCACTCGAGAGGTCGTCGAGCACAACCACGTCGAGCCCTTCAGCCTGGAAAGCGCGCACCACATGGGATCCGATATAGCCCGCTCCGCCGGTTACCAACCACGCCATACTGCCCCGCTCGTTCACGGTGACACCGATGTGCCACCGCTTCAGGCTAGCGCCAGCGAATCAGTGCGTCATCGTCGTCGGTTGCTCGGACGCCTTGGCGACCGTAACCGTCGCGCCCGGACGAGCGAATCGTGGCCACAACACCGGCGATCGCGAGGACTGTGAGGAGAAAAATAAGAATGAACATGGCAGAAACTCTATGTATTGTGCTTTTCTGCCGCGAGTGGCACAGTTGACGTTGTTCGACACATTTCTGCCATGTCCAGCCTCAGCAGAACGGATGCCCATGCTTCAGAAAATCGTCTGCGTCACCCTCCCCGGTCTGGCACCGTTCGAATTCGGCGTCATCTGCGAGGTGTTCGGCATCGACCGCAGCGTGCACGGCGGGCCGGCGTTCGACTTTCACGTCGTCGCCGCCGAACCCGGCCCGATCCGCACCAAGATCGGCTTCGACATCGTTGTGCACGACGACCTCGCCGCCGCCGCTGACGCCGACCTCATCGCAATCCCGGCCTACGCTATCGGAGCGGCAATCGACCCGCGCGTGCTGCAGGTCGTGCGCGACGCCGAGGCTCGCGGTGCCTGGGTGCTCAGCGTGTGCAGCGGCGCGTTCGTGCTGGCCGAGGCCGGCATCCTCGATGGGCGCCGCAGTACGACCCATTGGATGTACACCGAGGCCCTCGCCCGGGCCTACCCGAATACAACCGTCGACCCCGACGTCCTGTTTGTGGAAGACAATCACGTCGTCACCGGAGCCGGCACCGCCGCCGGCATTGACGCCGCACTGCACATCGTGCGCAAGGAACTGGGCGCGACCGTCGCGAACGTGATCGCACGCCGCATGGTCGTGCCGCCGCAGCGCGATGGCGGCCAGTCCCAGTACATCGAAGCATCGGTCGTCGACTGCCAGGACGAATCCTTCGCCGCCGTCACCGAGTGGATGCTGCGCCACCTCGACCAGGAATTGCCCGTCGATCTACTCGCCCGCAAGTCGCTCATGTCGCCGCGCACCTTCGCCCGCCGGTTTCGCGCCGAAATCGGCACCACGCCGACCCGCTGGCTCAACCGGCAGCGGCTGCTTCGGGCGCAGGAACTGCTCGAGGACTCCTCAAGCAGCCTCGAGGAGATCGCCATCGACACCGGCTTCGGCGGGGCGGCCGTGATGCGCCATCATTTTCTGCAGGTTCTGCAGACCACTCCCACCGCCTACCGGCGGGCCTTCGGCCCCCGCCGGGCCGGCTAACGCTGCAGCCCCCGCGCACCGCGAAATCACGAAGCGGCGGGTGCCGGCGCCTCCTGGCGAGAAGGTCGCAGGGCCACCAGAATTCGTTGGAGATCGATCACGATGGCGGCGGTGGGACTCAACGAAGCAGCTCCTGCCCCTATTTCCTGCTGCATTGTGCGCAGGATCTCCTCGACCGCCACAGCAGCCTGGTCCAGAAGCTGGGGCTGTCGCGGGTCGTCGACGCCGGCGCTGATCGCCCCGGCAACCGCACTCAGTGCCTCCTGCAGAACGGGGCGAAGATTTTGCGGCGACTCGAGCGGGATCGGCTTGCCCCACACCATGCCGGCCAGAACCTCGGTGAGGTTGCGAATGTGAAACGTGACGTTCTCCAGTGCAACCAGCGCGTCGTAGTCGGCGTCGAGGTTTCCCCGAGTGAACCACGCGCGGGGATTGCCCTTGCGGCTCTCCTCGGCCGCCTGCACGGCCGTGCGCACGTTCCGGGCTGCCGCATCGAGCATCTCGCCGTGCGTGGCCCAGTCTTCGCGAGCCGGCGGCGACCGCTCCAGCACGGCTTCGCCGATCTCGGTGAGGTGTTTCGAGAGGGTTCTCCGAAATCCCAGCATGCGTTCCCGCGCAGGCCCAATGGTGAGGGGCGGCAGGATCAGCAAATTGACGCCCAGGCCGACGACAATTCCCAGGCACAACTGGGTTGCGTAGCCGATCGAATAGCCGTCGGCCTCTGGCCCGCCGATGATCAGCACGAACAGGGCGGTGATGGGCACGTACTCGCCGCCCACGCCCATCCACTTCATTCCACCGACCAGGGCGCCGAGGCCGACAACGAACGCGAGAGTCCAGACGTTGGGGTCACTCACGATGAGGACGATGGCGGCCAGCCCGATGCCGATGAGCACCCCGGCCAGAGTTTGGGCTGCGCTGCGGAGCGATCGCATGAGCGTGGGCTGCATGCTCAACAACGCGCCTAACGGGGCGTAGTAGGGAAATTCCTTGGCGGTACCCGGCATGAGCGGTGCGAGCGACCAGGCAACGGCCACTGCAATACAAATCTTGGCCACTTGAAGCGCTCTCGGGCTCATCAGGCGACGTTTGACCTCGATCAGTTCGTGCGTACGCGGCATCGTGTGCGGTTCCCGTCAGTTCCGGATGCCCTCCCGCATCTTCTCCAGTTGGAGGTTAGGCGAGTTATCTGGTGAGGTTCTGCGAAACCCGGCTTACGCGCCCGTCATCGCCAGAAACACCTCGCCAGTTCCAGCGAAGGTCAGCGTGCCCTCGTCGGGCGTGACATAGACAGCCTGGCCGCGCTTCAGCGGCCGCGACGACGCGGCACCAGCCATGAGAAATCCGCCGGCCGTGCAGATGGCGATGGCCGGGCCGGTGAGGGTGATCTGTCGCATCGTGACGGGCGTCGACGACGCGGCATCGGCATCCGCTTCAATGTGCACGAGCTCGAAGTCGGGCACGTCCGGACGATACAGCGAGACACCATCGCCGAGAACGATCGGCGCGAGGTAGGGCGAGGGCGCCGGAGAGAAGTCGAGTACCGCGAGCAGCTCCTCGATGTCGATGTGCTTGGGGGTCAGCCCGCCACGCAACACGTTGTCGGAGGCGGCCATGAGTTCGACGCCCAGCCCGGACAGATACGCGTGGATATTGCCGGCCGGCAGATACATCGCCTCGCCGCGCTGCAGGGAGACCCGGTTCAGCAGCAGGGCGAGCACGATTCCGGGGTCGCCGGGATACTCGGCGGCGAGCGCGCGCACCGTCGCGAGCTCTCGCGCATAGCCAATGGCCGCTCCGCCCTCGGCCAGGAATGCGGCGTGTTCGGCGAGCGCCACGACCCGTTCGACCAGCCATTCCACCTCGCCAGAGTCTCCGCCGCGACCGTCGCGCAGCAGCCAGTCGACGGTGTCGGGCAGGCCCCGGGTCAGGTGGCTCTCGAGCAGGTCGATGATCGCGGCCTGCGAATCCTCGGTCGCGAGATCGAGCAGCCGCAACTCGGCGATGATGCCGCGCACCTCGGCGAGCGGCCGAAAACCGCAGAGCGCTTCGAAGGTGTCGCTGAGCGCAACCAGCAGCTCGGGCTTGTGGAACGGGTCGCGGTAATTGCGATTGCCGGCGTCGATGGCCACACCCGCCTCGTTCTCAAGCTCGAACCCGGCGCGGGCCTGCGCGCTGGTCGGGTGCGCCTGCAGCGACAACGGGCGACCGGCCGCGAGAATCTTGAGCAGAAATGGGAGGCGTGGGGCCGCATCCGCTTCTCGACTGGCCCAATCAGCGCCGAGTGCTACCTCCGGCGCCGCCGCGATCCACTCGGCGAGGTTGTCAAAACCGCCGACCAGCGCCGGATCCTCGATCACCGACGGCGACCCGGCGTGGGCTCCCAACCACAGTTCGGCCTCCGGCCCGCCCGACGCCGTGCGGCCGAGCAGGTCGGCGATGGCGTGAGTGGAACCCCAGGCGTAATTGCGCGGGGTGTTGGTGATGCCCACAAACATGTTCGACTCCTTCTACAACTGTTTAGACCAAACTACCAACCGGGTTGGGGCGCTCAGACAAGCCCCCTAGCGGGAGTTTCCTAGCTAGCCTCGGTCAGAGTTCCAGAAGTGCTGGTCAACTCGGGTTTTGGCGGCTGGGTTTTGTATGACCTAACTTTTCTT
>NZ_SOHG01000002.1:0-7979 GCF_004403155.1 Cryobacterium sp. Hh7
ACCGCTCAGCCGATCTCACAACGCCCCACCCCGGAGCAAAAAAACACTCTAGAGACTCGCCGGGCCGGCTGAACCCATGTTATTCAGCAGCCTCCTAGACGGACTACCCCGTGCACTCCGGCCCAGTCTCCTGGTTCCGATCATGATTCGAGTGAATAAACCCTTCGCTATCTAGTCGAAGTATCACCACCTACGCAACGTGCTGTCCTTCTGCCCAGACGTCAAGAACACTCCACTCTGGTGTCAGACGCACGGCGTCACATGTGAATCCGGGAGCAAGGAGTCCGTGATGACGGCCCATTCCCAGAGCGCGCGCTGGTGTGAGAGTAAGCGCTTCGATAGCGGCCGCGGGTGAGATGTGTGCCTCCTCGATCGCAAGGCGAAGCGACACGTCCTGCGTCACGGTTGAGCCCGCGATCGTCTCCGTTCCACACAGCCGCGCGATACCTCCGGAGACCGTCACGTCGAGGGTACCTAACGTGAAGTCTCCGTCCGGCAATCCGGCGCCGGCCATGGCATCAGTGACGATGGCGATACGTCCGGGTGCTGCAGCGAACAGCAGGGCGGCGACCGACGGATCGACGTGATGACCATCGAGGATGAGTTCAATAATCACTCGATTGTCAAATGCGGCTGCAGTTACCGGGCCTGGGGCGCGGTGGTGGATGCCGGGCATCGCGTTGAACGCGTGCGTCAGCATCCGGGCGCCGCGATCGAATGCGGTTCTGGCGAGCGATTCGCTGGACTCTGTGTGACCTATCGAAACGACTACGCCAGCCTCGGTGAACTGGTCAATCGTAAGAAATGCCCCCGGCAGCTCGGGCGCGAGAGTGATTTGGCGAAGGGTTCCTCGCGCGGCCGAAAGGAACTGTTGCACTTCGACCGGGGTCGGATTTCGCAAATGCTGTATGTTATGTGCACCGGCTCGCTTCGGCGACAAGAAAGGTCCCTCCATATGGGAACCGAGCAGGAGAGGATCGCGCGTTGCCATGTCTGCAATCAAACTGAGACTGGCGAGAATTTCGTTCAGCGGATTGGCTACCAAACTCACGATCGAACGCGTTGTTCCGTGGGCCCTGTGAAATCTGAGTCCAGCAGTGATCGATTCGATCCCGTCGTCGAACGAATGCCCACCGCCACCGTGGCAGTGCAGATCCATGAAGCCCGGGGTTAGCCAACTTCCGCTAGCGTCCACAGTGGTGCTGGCGTGCGGTCCCGGCCCTGTTCCCGTCGCGACTATAATTTTGCCGTCGACGAGCATCCAGAAGTCGTCGATTTCGCCGTGCGCGTCGAGTTTACGCGCGTGTTCGATGAGCATACTCATGCTGACTCCCGGGGGCCTGGTGATTCGTGATTGTTGGAGAAAGACCGCCTTCGCGGCCTTGGGCCACTGAAGGTCAATACTGCAGTGGAGATCTACCGTTGAACGGCGAAGCTGAAGTCGTACCTGTCTCCCCGGTACACGCTGACTGCATACTCGACCAAGCGACCTTTCCCATCGACACCTTGTCGGCTCACCACGAGGGTTGGTGCCTGGCGAGGGACGCCGAGCAAATCCGCATCGATGCCGGAGGCGAGTTGACTCGAAACGCGTTGGGTTGCTGTCTCGACTCTGACCCGAAACTGCTCAGCCATCAGGCCGTAGATCGAACCTCCGAGATCGAAGTTCAACAGATGCGGGAAGATATGGGCAGGAAGGTAGATAGTCTCGAGGCACATCGGTACCCCGTCAGCCAACCGCAGGCGTTCGATTTCGAAAATCGATGATCCTGGTGCAAGTTCCAGATTAAGCGCGACTTCGTCCGAGGCTATGCGCTCGGTCGCACTTAACACTCTCGACGATGGCTCCATGTTTCTTCCACGCATATCCTCGGAGAAGGAAGTGAGCTTGAGGCCCTTGGATATTCGTCCTCCTGAGACAAAGGTGCCCATACCGCGAATTGAGTAGATCAGGCCGTCATCGGCCAGGCTGCGCAGCGCTTGTCGCACAGTAGTGCGGCTCACGTTAAACCGTTCAGCAAGATCACGCTCCTGCGGAAGAGCATCATCGGTGCACATGGTCGAAATCTCGGCCAGAAGCTGCTCGCGGATTAGCAGGTGCTTGGGTGCCATCGTTGCTTTCGCTCTCCTGATTCAGGTCAAGCCGGGGTTGGACGTAGCGCGGGGAGTCGCAGCGACCATACGCCGCGTGATCATCATCGGATTCGTGATGGCGCTACCGACCACGACCGAGAACGCACCCGAAGAATATGCTAGCGCGACCTCTTCGCGGGTCCAGTATCGTCCCTCGGCGATCACTGGACGATCCAGACGGGCTACCAGCGCAGCCACCAATCCAAGATCTGGAAGGTCGCTGACTGCCATGTCTGTCGTGTAGCCCGAAAGAGTCGTTCCGACTACGTCCGCGCCAGCATCCTCTGCATACAGCCCAGAATCGATACTGTCCGTGTCTGCCATCACAGGAAGCCCCAGTTCCTCGTGGATTCTTAAAATGATCCCGGCGAGCGTCTGTCCGGATGGTCTGGGCCGAGCGGTTCCGTCAAGAGCGATAATGTCTGCGCCCGCGGCAGCCATCTCGGCAGCATTCTCAAACGTTGGGGTAATGAACACACCGCCTGCGGCCGATCTGCCGGTCTTTCGAATACCGATGATTGGAAGGGAGCTGATCGACCGGATAGACGCAATGTCGAGCGCGCCCTCAGCGCGAAAGCCGACAGCCCCCCCTGTTTCTGCCGCACGTGCCATCAGGGTCATAGGCTCGGGGCCCATCACGGGGTTTCCTGCTGAGGTTTGGCAGGAGACAACGAGGCCGTCCTTCAGGGCAAGGAGTGCAGGATACATGGTCACTTTTCGTTACGGGAGGCGCGGCTAACCGCGTCATAAAGGGGGTGGGTAGATGAAAGATCGGCGAGGACGCGGGCACCGTCGAGTGAAGTTCCTTGAGGAGGAACCAGTCGAGCTCGGGCAGGATTTCGCTCGAGCGCTATCTGAAGAAGTGAGCGTACATAGCCACTTGCACCGATGAGTTTCCCTGACCATGACACCACACGGTCATCGTCCAAAAGTTGCACCGAATCGAGTGATGCACTCGCCGACCGGGCCAGTTGGTCCGTAGCCTCTTCGAGAATTGCGACGGATGCAGGGTCACCTTTTTCGGCGCAGGCGACAACCTCAATACAGAAGGCTGCGATGGCGGAGACCCTGTCCGGATCCCCGTAGACGAGGTTTGGAAGGTCAGAGAACGAACCAAAACGCTCTAGAGCGGCACCGGTGAGTGAAGTCGAGGGTGCACGCCCGTCGAAAGCTTCGAGCGCTGCGGCCAGTCCGCGCGCGCCTATCCAGAAGCCACCTCCGGCATCCCCGAGAAGGTGACCCCAACCATCGACCCTGGCGACCTTTGATGTGGCACAGGCTAAAACGACAACGCCCGTTCCCACGGCAAGAACTGTTCCTTGGTTGTGCCCGAACGCGCCAAGGTAACTGGTGGCTGAGTCATGGGCAATTGCAACAGACGCAACCATAGGGAGGGCATCAAGGAGCGTGTTGGCACCCCCGTGGGCCGGGGTAAGTCCGGTAATTCCCGCTGCCAGCGTCCAGCAGCCACGTATGTCAATGCCGGACAAGGATGTCTCCACCGCGGAGGCGACCTGTTCCAGGACGTTCCCATGAGATCGTATGCCGGTGTACTCCCGGCTTATATCTGATTCGCCCGAACGTGACAGCACGACACGAACCCCGCTTTGGCCAGCGTCCACAATCACACGGCCCATGCTTATCGCCTCAAATCTTTATTTTGAATTTATCTGACAGATGCTATGCTACATCAACAGGTCCAGACCTGCATCACATTGGTCTGAACCTAATAAACAAATTATTCCCGACCTGCAATATTCAATTGGAGTTTTCATGACTTTCAAACCGTGGACAGCGAAGCCCGCGATTGCTCTAGGAGCCGTCACCGCGATCGCGCTCATTCTTACTGGGTGCGCGCCAGCAGCGGGCACTGACTCAGGCGTAACCACCCTCAAGATGGTTTTCGAGCCGGGTCCGGAAGCTGATGCGATGAGCGTGCTCGTCGATGAGTTCAACACCGGCGAAGGCAAGGATGCCGGCATCGCTGTTGAGATTACCCAGCTGAGCCGTACCGACACGTTTGCCAAGGAAGCGGCGGTCATGTCCACCAAGTCCTCGGACTATGACCTCTACCGCACCGCGAGCTACCTGATCGCTCAGCATGCTCCCTACCTTGAGCCGCTCGCGTTGGACGAATCGCTGTACTTTGAGACCGCGGTCGACTCACTGAAGGTCGATGATGAGCTGTACGGCGTGCCTCTGGACGTGAGCAACCACTTCCTCTACTACCGCACCGACCTGGTCGAGGCGATGATGGGTGACGTTGAAGGCTTCAAGAAGATCAGCAAGGAGGCGTTCGGAAAAGAACTGGAACCGAAGAACCCCGACGATTGGACTTGGGACGACTATCTCGCTTCGGCTGCGTACTTCACGAAGACCTATAACCCCGAGTCCCCCACCGAGTACGGCACCATCCTGCAGGCGAAGAACCTTGTCTACAACGCGATGGTCTGGGGCGACGTGCTCTGGAGCTTCGGCGGCGGATGGCTGGATGCCGATGGCAACCCCGACTTGAACAGCGACGCCGCCAAGAAAGCAGTCGCGGTCTACTCGGCCGCATACACCTCTGGAGTGGTTTCAGCTGATTCCTCGCAGGCAGAATATCCAGAGACTCAGGCCGCCCTCACCTCAGGGAATGCAGCCTTCGCTATTCAGTGGGGGGCCGCTTTCGCCGGACTCAACGACGCAGAGCAGTCGCCTCTGACCGCAGGAAAGATCGGTGTTGCCCCGGTACCGGGCGACATCCACCAGACCCATGTCCACACGCTTTCCGTGGGTATCAACAAGTACGGCAAGAACAAGGAAGCGGCAGCGACGTTCGTGAACTTTCTCGCAAAGGCCGACACGATGACGACCTATGTCGGCGCTGGCGGAATTGCGGCAATGCCGACAGTTCTTGACGCCAATGCCACCGTTAATCCTTTGTTCCCTTACCTGTCGCGGGACATCGCGGCGAACAGCTTCGCTGCTCCGAACGAGAAGCGCGCGTTCGATATTTACACAATGATCGCCGATGAGCTTTCTGCGGCCTGGGTTGGTGAAGCGGACATCAATGACGCAGTCAACGCGGCGAATGACGCGCTGACCGATCTGATCGACAAGTAGAGGCAATGTCCTCTCCCCTCTTCGTGACGGGGACCAAGGGGGCGCGCTGGATCCTCAGCGCGCCCCTGCTTGTGTTCCTTGCTGTCCTTGTGGTCTACCCGATCGTGACTGGAGTCCAGACGGCACTCCTGGACCGGACCCTCCTAAACCCTGAGCCGCAATTCGTCGGAGTCGATAACTTCGCGCGAGTACTCGGCGATGACGGTTTCTGGAATGCGTTGAGGTTTACCGCGATTTACACAGTCGTCGTTACAGCCCTTGAGCTCGTACTGGGTTTTGTCTTGGCACTGGTTTTCGACCGAGCCTTTCCTGGAAAGAAGTGGCTGCTGAGCGTCATCATTCTGCCCGTGATGATTGCGCCGGCATTGATGGGGATCATGTTCCGCCTGATCCTTAATCAGGACATCGGGCTCGTGCCCGCTGTTTTCCAATCGATGGGTCAGAGCGTGTCTCTATTTAGCTCCGACTCAATCATTCCCGTTCTGGTGATTCTGGACCTGCTTCAGTGGACGCCGTTCACCTTCCTGCTGTTCTACTCAGCTCTTCAATCGGTCCCCGAAGAGCTCTATGAGGCCGCTGCACTCGACCGTGCCCGCTACGTTCGCGTCATCAGGTCGATCGTTATCCCCCTTCTACTGCCCACGATCTTCATCGCAGGCTTCTTGCGGGCGATCGACGCGTTCCGCACCTTCGACACGATCTACGTACTGACCGGCGGCGGTCCAGGTAATTCAACAACCACCCTCAGCATTTACATTTACAAGATTCTGTCCGGTGGAGACTTTGGCACCGCGTCAGCCGCCGCTGCCATCGTCGCGATCGTGATGCTTCCCTTGGTACCCATAGTTGTCCGCCGCCTCAACGGAGACGTCATTGAGAAGAAACAGAAGAGGAACAAATGACTCAGCTCCGAAACACGAAACAGCAAATCACTCGACCCAGGTCACGTGTGACCAGCAGGAAAGCGTGGTGGCGAACCATCCTCGTGGTCAGTGTCGGCCTGGTGATCAACCTGCCCCTACTGAACGCCGTCATCACATCGTTCAAGACCGATGCAGACATCGCGTCGTCCCCGTTTTCGTTTAACCGCGGATTGACTCTCGATCACTACGTTGCCGTGTTCGGCGGGTCAGGCTACGACTTCACAAAGTTCCTCATGAATTCGGCGTTCACCGCCATTGGTACGGTCGCGCTAGTCATGCTCATCGCAGTGCCGGCCAGCTATGCGATTGTGCGGCTGGGCTTTGGCGGCAGCTTCCTCCTGAATTTCATCACGTCTCTGCGTCTCGTGCCAGCAATGTTCTTCGCGATCCCTTTCTTCCTGATGCTGTCGGCCTTCGGGCTCTATGACTCAATAGCGGCCCTGGTGCTCGCCAACACCTTCCTCAACCTGCCGCTGGCCATGCTCATAATTTGCGGCGCCATACGAGACGTGCCGATTGAAGTCGAAGAAGCTGCGGTGATCGACGGCGCGAGCGTTTACAGGACGCTTTCATCAATCGTGCTCCCTCTCCTTGCGCCAGGTCTGGTTGCGGTCGGAATCCTCGTGTTTTTGTTCACCTGGTCTGACTACCTTTTCGCCGTCATCCTCTCAAGCTCGCAAGCCACACCCGTTACAGTCGGTGCTGCGTTTTTCGTCACGAGCGCTGGAATCGCATGGGGCAATGTCTCGGCGGTCGTCGTGGTCTCTCTGGTGATTCCACTCTCGTTCGCGATCTTCGCTCAGCGATACCTCGTCCGCGGCCTCTCTGCCGGCGCAGTCAAGTAGGGAACCATGAAGGTCATCATTCTTCCGACGGCAGACGATGTCGGCGACCAGGCAGCACGAGTGATCATCGACGGCATCAGTTCCGGGACTCTCTCCGTGCTGGGCGTGGCCACCGGATCGTCGCCGTTGCCCATCTACCGGGCGCTTGCCAAATACACTGGGGTTGATCTCACTTCCCTCACTGCGTATGCACTCGACGAATATGTGGGGCTTGCCAAAACTCACCCTCAGAGCTACCAGTCAGTGATCAACACCGAAGTGACCTTACCTCTCAGCTTGGATCCCACCCGAGTGCACGTGCCCGACGGTTCGGCCCGTGACATTGACGCTGCCTGCGCCGCCTACGACGCGGCAATCGCCAACTCCGGCGGCATCGACCTCCAAATTCTCGGAATAGGCAGCGACGGCCATATCGGGTTCAACGAACCTACCTCTTCGTTCGCCTCACGCACTCGGGTGAAAACACTCGCCCCACAAACCCGAGCCGACAACGCACGATTCTTCGACTCGATCGACGAGGTGCCAATTCACTGCATCACCCAAGGACTCGGAACCATCATGGAGGCCAAACAAATTTTGCTTGTCGCGTTAGGTTCTGGGAAGGCTGACGCAATCGCGGCCGCCGTCGAAGGGCCCATCACGAGCATGTGCCCGGCGTCGATCTTGCAGATGCACCCCAACGTCACAGTTATTCTCGATTCCGCAGCTTCGTCGGGGCTGCGGCTTACCGAGTATTACGACTACGTCGCTGCTAATCTGCCCGCCTGGCAGCGATGATCAAACGCACCCCGGAGTAGTCCGATGGTCAGCCGATAACGCTCAATTATGACAAGTAAAAACTCCAACTATTGCAGAATCCGCCGAATAGGGCTCCCGTCATGTCCTGTCTCATCTAAGTTAAGTCAGTCTCATTTTTGATACGCACGCTGCTTGGCAGCCAGGGACAGCTTGGACCGAGCCGCTCCTGCTTCAT
>NZ_SOHG01000023.1:0-8201 GCF_004403155.1 Cryobacterium sp. Hh7
AAAAGTCACGCCACCACGCCGAAGAACGCCAGACCAGCACTGGAATTGACTTCAGCGCAATCTGGCGTTCCGGAAATAGCTAGGAAACTCCCGCTAGGCTGGCGGCAATTCACCGGTCGCCTGTCGGCCGCAGTCTATGCAACGGAGCAACCATGACCTTTGAACTACTCGGCAGCGACTTCTTCGGTTACGAAGACCTGCTCACCGAGCCCGAGCAAGCCGCCATCTTGAAGCTGCGCGCCTACCTCGAAAAGGAGGTGCGGCCGATCGCAAACGGATGCTGGGATCGCGCCGAATTTCCCACCCAGGTCATCAAGCCGCTCGCCGAGCTCGGCATGTACTCCTTCGGCTGGGAATCGACGAAACCGTTTGAGAATTCGGCGGTGTTCCGCGGCTTCGTGGCGTTGGAACTGGCGCGAGTCGACGCATCCGTTGCCACCTTTGTCGGCGTGCAGAACGGTCTCGCCGCCGGCACCCTTGAAGCGTGCGGCTCGGACGAGCAACGCGCCGAGTGGATTCCGCGCCTGGCCTCCGGCGAGATCGTCGGGGCGTTCGGGCTGACCGAGCCGTTGAGCGGCTCCGACGCAGCGCAGGGCCTTCGCACCACCGCGACCCGCAGCAGTGACAGTTGGACGTTGAACGGCGCCAAACGCTGGATCGGCAACGCCACCTTCAGCGACCTGACGATCATCTGGGCCAAGGACACGGCCGACAATCAGGTCAAGGGCTTCATCGTTCCTACCGACACCGCCGGATACACGGCCACCAAAATCGAGGGCAAGATCAGCCTGCGCGCGGTGCAGAACGCCGACATCGTGCTGACCGACGTGATCGTTCCCGAAAGCCTGCGCCTGCAGAACGCCAACTCGTTCAAGGACACCGCGAAAGTACTGCGGGCCACCCGCGCCGAGGTGTCCTGGGCGGCCGTCGGCAATGCCATCGGCGCCTACGACGCGGCCGTGGCCTATGCACACGAACGCGTGCAGTTCGGCAAGGCCATCGGCGGGCACCAACTCGTGCAGGACCTGCTGGTCAAGAGCCTCGGCAACATCACCGCCAGCCTCGGCATGGTGGTGCGGGTGTCGCAGCTGCAGGATCAGGGCGTGCAGCGCGACGAGCACTCCGCATTGACCAAGGCCTACACGACCAGCCGCATGCGTGAGACCGTGGCCTGGTGCCGGGAGCTGTTCGGCGGCAATGGAGTCACCCTCGAGTACAACGTGGCCCGGCACTTCGCCGACGCCGAGGCCATCTACTCCTACGAGGGCACCCAGGAGATGAACACGCTCATCGTGGGTCGCACCATCACGGGCCAGGCCGCGTTCGTCTGACCCGTGCCGCCCGTAAAACCGGCAGAATTTGCGACACGCCGGGTCACCGCAATCCGTTTGAGGCAGCGTGCCGCAAATTTACCGGCGTTAGCTACGCGAGCGGATGCCCGCGCAGGGTGTGCGTCCGCCCGACTCGGGCTACGGTGTCGGAATGACACTTGACGTGCACGGCCCGGCGTGACGACCGACCAGGAACTCGACGCGATCGTCGTCGGATCCGGCCCGAACGGACTCGCCGGGGCGGTCACGCTCGCCCGCGCCGGGCTCAAAGTGCGGGTCTACGAGCGCAATCCTCAGATCGGCGGCGGGGCGGCCACCGCCGAGCTCACCCTGCCCGGGTTCCACCACGATGTGGGGAGCGCCGTGCACCCGCTCGCGCTGGCCTCCGAGTTCTTTCAAAAATTCGGCCTCAAGGATCTCATCGAACTCAGGGTTCCGGAGATCTCCTACGGGCACCCGCTGCCCGGCGGTCGGGCGGGCGTGGCCTGGCACGACATCGAACGGACTGCCGCCGGCCTCGGCAGTGACGGCCCGGCCTGGCTGAACCTGCTCGGGCCGCTCGTCGACCAGATCAGAGCGATCGCCGAGCTGACCGGGGATGCGCTGTTGCGCGTGCCGCGGCATCCGCTCACGCTGGCCCGCTTCGGGCTGCGCACGCTGGAGCAGGGCAGCCCGGCGTGGAACTGGCGTTTCACCGGGGAAACCGCCCCGGCGCTGCTCACCGGCACGTTTGCGCACTCGATCGGGCGGCTGCCGAGCCCCACGACCGCCGGCGCCGGGCTGACGCTCGCGGCGCACGCGCACGCCGGCGGCTGGCCGATTCCTACCGGCGGCAGCGGTGCCATCGTGCGGGCCCTCGCCGACGACCTGCTCGCGCACGGCGGCGAAATAATAACGGATGCCGACATCGCAAGTCTCCGAGAGCTGCCGCCGGCACGCGTGACGCTGCTCGACGTGACCCCCCGCGCCCTTGTGGGCCTCACCGCCGGCGCCCTGCCCGACCGCTACGCGGCCGCCATGACACGGTTTCGCTACGGAAACGCCGTCGCCAAGGTGGACTTCGCTCTCTCCGAACCGGTGCCCTGGACCGCCGCGGACCTGCGGCGAGCGCCGACCCTGCACGTCGGCGGCACCCGCGCCGACCAGGCCCGCGCCGAAAACGCCGTCGCCCGCGGCCGGCACGCCGACTCCCCCTACGTGCTCGCCGCGCAGCCGAGCATCCTCGACGCCACCCGCGCTCCCGCCGGCAAGCACGTGCTCTGGGCCTACACACACGTGCCGGCTGGCTCGACCCGCGACCAGACCGAGCAGATCACCCGGCAGATCGAGCGCTTCGCCCCCGGGTTTCGCGACACCATTCTGGCCTCGGCCAGCCAGACCGCCGCGCAGATGCAGAACCACAATCCCAACCACATCGGCGGTGACATCGCGGCCGGCGCGATCAGCCTCCCGCAGCTGCTCCGCCGTCCGGTGCTCTCGGGCGACCCGTGGCACACCCCGTTGCCCGGCGTCTACCTGTGCTCCTCGTCAACGTCTCCGGGCCCGGGCGTGCACGGCATGTGCGGCTACCGCGCCGCCCTCAGCGCCCTCCGCCACGAGTACGGCATCGAGGAACCCCCCACCCTCTCCCCCTAACAACCCGCGAGAGCGCAAAAAGTGCCCGATTGGGCACTCCAATCGGGCACTTTTTGCGCTCTCGCGACAAACCGAAGGAGACCCGATGGCTGTGAACTATCGAAAATTCCGCTGCACTCCCGAGCAGGTCTTTGCTGTGCTCGAAAACGGATGGCTCTACCCCACCTGGGTCGTCGGCGCGAGCCGCATGCGCGACGTCGACGCGATCTGGCCCGCGGTCGGCAGCCGCCTGCACCACTCGGTCGGCGTCTGGCCGGCCCTGCTCGACGACACCACATCCGTGCTCGAATGGCAGGCGCCCCGCCACGCCATGCTGAAGGCCCGCGGCTGGCCGATTGGCGAGGCGCACGTGTCGATCGACGTTCACGATCACCAAAACGGATGCCTCGTGCGCATGACCGAAGACGTCGTCGCCGGCCCAGCGCGCCTCGTTCCCACCACCCTGAGCGATCTGGCCATCCGCTACCGCAACTCGGAGACCCTGCGCCGCCTCGCCTACCTCGCCGAGGGCCACGCCGAGTAGCCCCGTCCCCTCGTCCCCCTCGTTCCCCTCGTTCCCCTCGTCCCCCTCGTCCCGCGAGAGCGCAAAAAGTGCCCGATTGAGCCCTCCAATCGGGCACTTTTTGCGCTCTCGCGTGACCTGGCGCGCAACACCGGTAATCTGAAGCCATGTCCGCCGTGCAGAGTCGCCTCGTCATTCGACTCTTCGCGACCTTCGTCTGGTTCACCGTTCTGGCCGGCCAGTTCTGGCGCAACCTCGGCGGCTGGTGGGGCTTCGGCGCCATCGCCGTGATCGTGGTGATCGGCAGCATCATCGGCCTGAACACCCAGCGCCACAAAGCCTGCCGCCGGGCAACCGACAACGCAGCCGCAGCAACCCGCCTAAACGCAGCCCCCGCGAACGCGTCCGCAGTCTCCTCACACGCTGGCACGGAAGCCTCGGTCCCGGTACATGCCGACGGCGCAGCCGCGATTTCAACGACCGCAGCGCCCCCACCAGCCCAGGACGACACCCCCACCGACCGCGACATCGCCCGCGGCAACACCTACCAAGCTGCCCTCGCCCCCGCGCTGAACTGGCGCAAATTTCCCAAAACCATCACCGCCTTCCTGCTGCTGGCCACCCTGTCGATCGCGTGGTCGTATTACCCGGGGGCATCCGCTCTGGGAATCACGCTGCAACTCATCACGACCCTCGCCGCCCTGTTCCTGGCCGTGACCCTCACCTGGCCGGAGCTGCTGCGCACCCTGGCCGGCGCCCTGCGCTGGGTACTCGCGCTGGGCCTCGTATTCGAGCTTTTCGTCGCCGTCGTCATCCGAAATCCGGTACTGCCGTTCTTCGTCGACTACGGCAACGCCAAGGTTCCCGACGCTTTCTACTGGTCACAGGGCCTGCTGCTCACCGGCGGCCCGATCGAGGGCATCGTCGCCAACCGCAACCTGCTCGGATTTATCGCGTTAACAGCCATCATCGTGTTCACCGTGCAACTGAGAGCCCGCATCGTCAAGCGCAACGCCGGCCTGGTCTGGCTGGGCCTGGCCGTCGGGATGCTGCTGCTCACCCGCTCCGCCACGGTCACCGTCTCGCTGGTCGCCGTCGTCGCCGCCCTGCTCTTCGCCCTCTGGGCGCGCAGAGTGCACGACCAGCACCGGCGGCCGCTGTATCTCGTGGCCGCGGCATCCGTTCTGGCAGTGGCAGCGGCCCTCGCGCTGTTCTCGTCGCAGCTGTTCGGGCTGCTCGGCCGCAGCGAGGATCTCACCGGCCGCTTCGACATCTGGGCCAGCGTCACCAATCTCGCCCAGGAACGCCCCGTCTTCGGCTGGGGCTGGGTGAGCTACTGGGTGCCGTGGGTGGAACCGTTCAACGACCTCGCCGTGCGCAAGGGCGTCACCTACCTGCAGGCGCACAATGCCTGGCTCGACGTGTGGCTGCAGCTCGGCATAATCGGCGTGATTCTGTTCGCCGCCCTGGTCTTCTCGACCCTCTGGCGGGCCTGGTTCCTCGCCGTCGACCGGCCGCGCCTCGGCATCGAGGACACCGAACCGTTCGCCGTCTCCGCGCTGCTGCCCCTACTGCTGCTCGCCGCGCTGATCGCGCAGAGCGTGGCCGAGAGCCGAATGCTGATCGAGAGCGGCTGGGTGATTCTCATCGTGCTCGCCGTCGTCACCAAACGGCAGCAGCACGCGCCCCGACCGATGCCGTGACCGGCGCGCGGTAAATTAGAGGATGCCCACCCTGCCCGAAGCCCTGCGCCGGGTGTTCGCGTCGCCGAAATTCGCGGCCGTACTCACGCTCATTATTCTGGCGACCGCATTCAGCACCCATCTGCTGCGCAGCGTCATGGGCTGGGCCGGCCTCATCGGCATTCTCGGCGGCCTGGTCGTTCTCGCCGTGCTCTCCCTGCTCGCCCGCCGCCCCATCGTGGAGTGGCACGGCCTGCTGCCCATCTCGATCATCGTATTCGTGGCCTGGTGCGCGCTGTCCAGTGTGTGGAGCGGCTACACAGCCTCGACCATCATCGGCGTCAGCTACCAGGTCACCGTCGGATTCCTCGCCATCTACGTGGCCCTCGTGCGCGACACCTTTCAGGTGGTGCGCGCCACCGGCGACGTGCTGCGCGTGCTGCTCGGGCTCTCAATCGTGCTCGAAGTGCTCTCCGGCCTGCTGCTCGACCTGCCGATCGCCTTTCTCGGCGTGGTCGGCAATATCGACCAGTTCGGCCCGATCCAGGGCGTTTTCGGCTCCCGCAACGTCTTCGGGCTCATCGCCCTCATCGCCGCCGTCACCTTCTACGTCGAGCTGCGGGCCAGGTCGATTCCGCGCAGCCTCGGCCTCGGCTCGATGTGGCTGGCCGGTATCTGCCTGGTACTCACCCGCTCCCCTGTCGTGGTCGTCGTCGCGATCTGCGTCACCGTGGCAGCGCTGGCGCTCTACCGGTTGCGTCGCACCCCCGTTGCCGGCAGACGGATGCTGCAGCTCGGCCTCCTGAGCGCGGCCCTCGTCGCCGCCGGCGCGGCCTGGCTCGGTCGCACGACCATCATCGATACCCTCAACGCGGGCAGCGAGTTCGAAGCGCGGTCCTCGCTCTGGAGGGAGATGTGGCGGCTGGTGGAGCTGCATCCGCTTGAGGGCTGGGGCTGGGCCGGATTCTGGCCGCAGGACGTGACACCCTACGGCTGGCTCGAATTCACCACCGGGCGCGTGCACGTGACCGGCCTGAACGCCTACCTGGACGTGTACTTTCAGGTCGGGTTGATCGGCTTTCTCGCTTTTCTCGCCCTGGTGCTGCTGGCCTTTGTGCGCTCCTGGCTGCTCGCCTCCAACAAGCGCTCACTGGCCTACGTCTGGGCGCCGCTCATACTCGTCACCCTGCTGGTGACCAGCGCGGCGGAGAGCACGATTCTGTTCGAGTTCGGCTGGCTGCTGCTGGTGATCTGTTCGGTCAAGGCCGCGCAGGGCCTGAGCTGGCGCAGCGCCCTGCCGCACAAACCGCACCCCGACGCGCCGTAAGCCTGAACCCTGGTTGAGCCAGTCGATCCCCCCGTTACCTTGTAGCTGTCCCTTGAAGTTCTGCTTCTGAGGGTGTTGGCCTGTTAGGCCCGGCATGGTTGCTGCCCCCAGTCGTTGATGATCCGGGGGGTGTTGCCACCGGGCCTGACTGATATTGGGTGATCGCTAATAGGGGCTCGGCTGGAACTTTCTTCTTGGTCGAACGTAACGTGGATGCCGAGACTTTATGCCGTGGACAGGCCAACCGATCCGCATGGCCGACAGGGGAACTCATGATTGAGAACTACGACAGCGTTGACGTGTTCATCGGTGTTGACGTTGGGAAAAGCGAGCATCACGCCGTCTTGTTGGACCGCGCTGGGAAGCGACGTTACGACAAGGCCCTCCCGAATGACGAGGCAAAACTCCGCGCAGTGATCCGCAAGCTAAAGCTCCGCGGCCAGGTGCTCCTGGTCGTTGACCAACCGGAGACCGTGGGCGCTTTGCGCGTCGCAGTCGCCTACGCCGAAGGGATCCTCGTCGGCTATCTTCCGGGCTTGGCGATGCGGCGCATCGCCGATCTGCATGCCGACGAAGCGAAGACCGATGCTCGCGACGCGGCGATCATCGCCGAAGCGGCCCGGACGCTTCCACACGCTCTGCGGGCAATCCGCCTCGAGGACGAGCAAGTCGCCGAGCTGTCTTTGCTCTGCGGATTCGACGACGACCTCGTAGGCCAGATGACCGCGACGAGCAACCGGATTCGGGGGCTGCTGATGCAGATCCACCCAGCCCTTGAGCGGGTTCTGGGTCCGCACCTCGACCACCCCGCTGTCTTGGATCTGCTTCAGAAATACCCCACACCGACAGCGATGAAAGCCGCCGGCCTGGCTCGGCTCGGCACGCACCTGCTCAAGCTCGCCCCGAGAATCGGACGCCGTTTGGCCGAGGAAATCTTCCAAGCCCTGGCCGAGCAGACCGCTGTCGTGGGCGGCACCAACGCGACGAGCGCCGTGCTGCCACGCCTCGCCGAGCAACTCGCCGCCCTCCGTCGTCAACGAACAGAAATTGCCGTGGAGGTGGCCGTGCTCGTCGCCGACCACCCGCTGGAGCCCATCATCACCAGCATGCCCGGAGTCGGCGTTCGAACAGCCGCCCGACTCATCACGGAAGTCTCCGGCAAGGACTTCGCCACCGCCGGCCACCTCGCCTCCTACGCCGGGCTCGCTCCCGTCACCAGGCGTTCCGGATCATCGATTCGTGGCGAGCATCCCTCGCGGCGAGGCAACAAAGCCCTCAAACGAGCGCTGTTCCTCTCCGCTTTCGCGGCGCTCAGCGACCCCGTCTCCCGCACCTACTACGACCGCAAAATCGCCCAGGGCAAACGCCACAACCAAGCCCTCATCGCCCTGGCCCGACGGCGCTGCGACGTGCTCTACGCCATGCTCCGTGACGGCACCATCTATCAAGCCCAATCACCCGTCGCAGCTTGACGAACCACATAGGCCCCCCACAAAAAAATCCTGACCGATTCAGAGCCCAGCGACGTGACCGACCGTTCGCGCCACCATTGTTCGTTGATTCCCCGAGGTCGATTTTGTGCAATCCACCTGCACCAGCCAGCCCCTGCGTAACTAGTCAGGTTCTTTCTGCGTGGGTTTTGCGGTTTCCGGCGGTTTAAAAATATTTCAGGTCTTTTCGCTGCGACGATGGTGTCATGGTCAGTGGTCCTACGTATAGCGAGT
>NZ_SOHG01000071.1:0-9024 GCF_004403155.1 Cryobacterium sp. Hh7
CACGGGGGTGATTCCCGTTCCCGAGCTCACTGCTGCATAATCAGAAACACTGACCTGCACGGTGTCGAGAAACTCCACCACTCAGCGGGACGTGACCCGATGACCTGCCCCACGGTCCACCGCCGCACCGTCCAACGCCGTCTCCGCCGCACCTGCTCAAGCACGTAGATCCGCGTCGACCTGTACCACCTCCCCCTCCGCACCCCTTTCCGGGAGGGGGCCCGGAAACGCCCCGCACGGACGCCACCGCCGCAGCCCACCCGCCGCGGTGACCGCGGGTCACACCGGTGAGTCTGGCCCGGCTTCGATCGACACGATCATGTCTCCCGCGGCGACGATCTTGCCGATTCCGTGACTGAGATCACCGACGATGCCGTTGCGGTGGGCGGTCACGGTGGATTCCATCTTCATGGCTTCGAGAATAAGAATCGGCTGGCCCTGATTCACGGTTTCACCGGAATGTACCAGCCACTTTACGACCGACCCACCCATCGGCGATCGCAACGCTCGCCCGTCGGCATCCGCCGGGGGTTGCTGCCGCTGGCCTGTCGCCAGCGCACTGCCCCCGGTTTCGCCCGCCGTTTCGCCCGCGAACTCGCGGCCGAGTTCGCCCGGGAATTGGCCCACAAGTTGGAACAGTGACGCTGGCAGCCCGAGTGCCGTCCGCTTGCCGTCCAGTTCTATGGTGATCGTCCGGCGCGATTCCTCCGGCGGCATCGGGGAGAATTGCGGATCACCTGTGATCCGATTCACGAATTCGGCCTCGATCCACCCGGTGTAGACGCCGAGTCGGTCGTCTGCCGCGAAGGCTCCATCGTCCACGACGGCCCGATGAAAGGGGAGCACTGTTGCGAGGCCGGTTATTTCGCATTCGGCCAGCGCGCGTCGAGCTCGCCGCAGTGCCTGCTCGCGAGTTGCACCCGTGACGATGAGCTTGGCCAGCAGCGAATCAAACTGGGGCGGAACGACAGAGCCACTGCGCACGCCGGAGTCCACCCGGATTCCCGGACCGGACGGCATAGTGAAACTGGTGACCCGACCGGGCGAGGGAAGAAATCCGCGGCCGACATCTTCAGCATTGATCCGAAACTCAAAAGCATGTCCGTGCGGTTCCGGATCGTAGGAAACCGGTACGGTCCCGCCAGCCGCGATCGTCAGCTGTGCCAACACGATATCGATTCCTGATGTTTCTTCGGTTACGGGATGCTCGACCTGCAGCCGGGTATTCACCTCGAGAAAAGACACCGAGCCATCGGCGGCGATGAGGTACTCGACCGTACCCGCACCCACGTAGCCCACTTCGCGGCAGATCGCCTTGGCCGACGTGACGATCTGATCCTGCTGCGCGGCCGTGAGAAATGGCGCGGGAGCTTCTTCGACCAACTTTTGATTTCGACGTTGCAGCGAGCAATCACGGGTACCGACGACGATTACCGTGCCGTGGCTGTCAGCCAGAATTTGAGCTTCGACGTGGCGTGGGCGGTCGAGAAAGCGCTCGACATAACACTCTCCGCGGCCGAACGCGATCTGAGACTCTCGCACGGCGGCCGCGAAGGCCTCCGGAATTTCATCCAGCTCGCGCACGACTTTCAGGCCACGCCCGCCGCCGCCGAATGCTGCCTTGATGGCAATGGGCAGCCCTTCACGCGCGGCAAACTCCGCCACTTCCGACGCATCAATCACCGTTCCGGTGGAACCGGCCACGAGCGGGGCGCCCACCTTGATCGCGATCTCACGAGCTGAGACCTTGTTGCCCAGCAACCGGATCGCCGCAGGTGTCGGTCCGATCCAGGTCAGGCCGGCGTCGATCACTGCTTCGGCAAAATCAGCGTTCTCCGACAAGAATCCGTAGCCGGGATGCACGGCGTCGGCGCCCGACGCCCTCGCGCAGGCCAACAACTTGGCGACGTTCAGGTAGGTTTCGGCGGGGCTGGCCCCGTTGAGGGCCCAGGCCTCCGTGGCGAGGCTGACGTGCCAAGCGTCAGCGTCGATATCGGCATACACGGCAACAGAGCCAAGGCCGGCGTCGTCGCAAGCGCGAATGATCCGAATGGCTATCTCGCCGCGATTGGCAATGAGAACTTTCTTCATGGAGCCTCCATCACTTTTGGTTCTGGTCATTCCTCGTGGTGCGAGAATCTGCAGGCCCGCCGGGTGCAGGCTTCACACTGATAAAGCGGATGCGGGACCCGGCCGCAAGCTGGGCCGCACGATCGATATCCGCATCCAGCACAACGCCGAGCACGGGATAGCCTCCCGTCACCGGGTGGTCGGCGAGGAACAGGACGGGAAGGCCGGAAGGCGGTACCTGGATCGACCCGTTCAAGGTCCCCTCGCTGGCCAGTTCGCCCGGCTGGCTGCGGAGCAGCGGTTCGCCCGACAAACGAATGCCGATTCGGTTGGATTGCGTCGTCACGGTCCATTCCTGACCGCCGAACCGGGCGAGGGTTTCCGGGCTGAACAACGACGCCCGAGGTCCCAGGGTGAACCGGAGGTCCGTCACGGTTGCCGCGTCGGGCAGGTTAGGGCCGTCCAGCCCGGGAGCACCGACGATTCCCCCGGTGGTCACAGCTAAAACGGAGAGGTGAGTTCCGGCGGCGAGCACGGTCGGGCCGAGGCCGGACAGCGTGTCGCTAGACCGACTGCCCAGCGTGAGCGGGCCATCGATCCCGCCGCGAAGGGCGACATAGCTGCGCACCCCGCGGCGCGGTGAGCCGATGGTCAGCCGTTCGCCAGCAAGCAGTGCGAATGCCACGTTGCTGGCGACTTCGCGCTCCGCGGCGTCGCCGGATCGCCGGATACGTAGGGCGGCGTCGGCGCCGGTAACCGCGAGAACCTGGTCCGATGCGGCTTCCAGGGTCAGGCCACCCAGCGCGTGCTCAAGCCCGGCCGCTCCCGGAGGATTGCCGACGAGCCGATTGGCCCGCACCAGAGCTCCCCGGTCGAGCGCTCCCGATGCCGTGACGCCGAGGTGGGCGAGGCCGGGCCGACCGAGGTCCTGCACCGTCGACTGCAGCCCGGGGGCAATGACCCGGAGGCCGCTCGTGCGGGTGTCACCGCGTGGTTTAGTTGGTTGAGAATGACTGCTCGCTGCGACGGCCTGAGCGCGAACCGGGTGAAATCGCACGCGGCTTCCGGGGCGCAGCATGGCGGGGTCGGCACGATCAAGGTTCCAGGAGTCGGCGTTGGTGTGTCCGATCAGTTGCCACCCGCCCGGTGACGAACGGGGGTAGATCGCCGAATAGTTGTTGCCGAGGGCCACTGATCCTTCGGGAACCCGCACCCGCGGGATATCCCGGCGCGGCACGGTCAGGCTCTCGTTCTCCCCAACGAGATACGCAAAACCGGGCGCAAAGCCGCCGAAGGCGGCCGTCCAGACCTGGGAACTGTGCGCGGCCACGACACCGTCCCTGGTGAGCCCGGTGAGTAGTCCAACACCGTCCAGATCGGGTCCGTCATAAACAGTGTCGATGCTGATCAGGTCGGAAGGAGCCAGCCCCGCACCAGCGGCATGGGCATCGAGATCGAAGTGCTGAAGTCGCTCGACCAGGGAGTTCAGGGCCTGCGTCGTGCGGGTCGTCACGACGACCGTCCCCGCGCCGGCGATAACATCGACCTGACCCGCGGCCGGGTTGATCGTGAGTTCAGTCTGCACAGCCAATACTCCGGCGAGGGATTCCAGTTCCACCAGCAGAGCACGGTCGCTCAGCAGGTGCACCGACTCGATTCGTCGCGTCATCCGCTAGACGAAACTTCGAACGCTTATGCCCGCACTGTCCAGCGCTGAGCGTATTGTCGCCGCCATGTGGGCCGCTCCCGGCGTGTCGCCGTGCAGACAGATGCTCTCCACGGGAAGGGTGATGATGGTGCCATCCAGGCAGCGCACCTGTCCCGATTCGGCGAGAAGAATGGCCTGGTCCGTCACGGCGGCAACAGAGTGCAGCACCGATCCGGGAAGGGTCCGGGGGACCAGCGTCCCGTCGGGGAGGTAGGCTCGGTCGGCAAAGGCCTCGGCAACAGTTCGCAGGCCGGCAGCACGCGCAACCGCTTCAATCGTCGAATTCGGCAGCACCAAGATCGGTAATGCCGGGTCAACGGCGAGGATCGCGTCAACAACTGAACGGGCTTGAACGTCGTGGTGCGCAATAGTGTTGTATAAAGCGCCGTGCGGTTTGACGTACGAGACTGAAGTGCCTGAAATCCGCGCGAGCGCCTGCATGGCGCCGAGCTGATAGATCACGTCATTAGTCAGATCGCGGGGTGCGATGTCCAGAAACCGGCGGCCGAAGCCGACCAGGTCGCGATAGCCCGGATGGGCGCCCACCGTGACTCCCGCTGCGGCGGCAGCCTCGCAGGTCGCCCGAATGGTGCTGGGGTCGCCGGCGTGAAAGCCGCAGGCGACATTGACGCTCGTCACCGAGGCGATGACCAACGCGTCATCGCCGAAGGTCCAATTGCCGAAGGACTCACCGACATCGCTGTTGAGGTCAATCGTTGACATAGCGCAGTCCGTGCTGGCCGGAGTAGGCGGCAAATTTCGGTTCTGTCCACTCATCGAGGATGCCCTGGTCAACCCGATGAACCTCGATACCGATGGGGTGGCAGAATTCCAGGGGATCCTGGGCGTCGGGTCCCCACAACGGAACGGATAAATCACCGCCCGGGCAGGTCGACAGCGCCACGAGAAGATCCGTCTCGGCAAAGAATTCAAAGTAGTCGCCGGGTGTGGCCGGGCAGGCTTTCATAAAGTATTGATCGTTCTCATTGAGACCGGTGCATTGAAAGACGTTCAGCACGTCGTGGACGTCGAATTCCGTGAGCCCGTAGGGCAGGATGGCGCGGGTCAGGTTGGAATGACAGTGCACGTCATCGTCGATGCCGGTGAGCATCCGATTGACGTACGGATCGCAACGAGTTCCCAGCGTGTCGTGAACGCGGCCCCCCTCCTTGTCAACACCGTAGTTTTCGAGCGTGTCGGCGACGATCGTGGCGAGGGGCCGCAGGTACGGGAGGGTGGACCAGAATCGGTCATACGTGGTGACGTGGGCGGCGTGCAGCTGACGGGTTCGCGCCGCCCAGAACCGTTCGCGGGGGTTGTCGAAACTCCACAGGTTCAGATCACCGACCTGTGGCCCGTCGACCGTCAGTATTCGGCAGACATGGCCAGCGGGAACCTTCCACGCCCGGCCGCTGCGAATGGGAATAGTGAATTGTTCGGTCAGCACCCGACCGGCGCCACTGGCGATTCGCCCATAGAACTCACGATCCACGTCGAGGGGGCTTCCGGCGGTGGCCTGGTAGGCGGCTTGAACGCTCACAGTTTTATCTGTCCTTCGGTTGGGGCGCTGGCGCGCCGGGGTAAGGATTCTGCACGGCTGGCGCGAATGGCATCGATGATGAGCGCTTCAGAGGTCTCGAGGTAACGGTCCAACTCGGCCGCGGCATCCGCTCGCCGACCCGCCAAGATGAGCGAGGCGAGCTGTGCGTCCCGTTCGATCCATTCGCCTTGAAACCCCGACTCATCGGGCATGACCGAGAACACGAGCCGCAACTGGGCGAGGATATTCGCGAAGAAGGCATCGAGCCGCGGCGAGCCACACAACCCGACGAGAGCCTGGTGGAATTCCAGGCTGGCCGTACCGACATCCCGCCAGCGAGAGTTGTGATTGGCGTCAGAAGCGAGGCTCACCGCTCGCGAAATCGAGGTGAGCTGTTCCCTGGTGGCGCGAGAACTGCCGAGGATCGCAGCCGTTTCCAACGTGCGGCGCACCGCGTAGATGTCGCGAGCGTCGTCCTCGGTCAGATTGCGCACCGCGCTGCCTATGTGGAGCTGGGTGGTGACGAGACCATCACTCGTGAGCTGGCGGATGGCATCGCGGAGTGTGTTTCGAGAGACCTGGAACTGCGCGGCGAGCTGCGCGTCCTTCAAGCGGGTGCCCGGCAACAGGCGTCCGTGCAGGATCTCCGCCCGCAGGGCCACTGCAACACGGTCGGCCGTCAGCGCCTCAATTGGTGGCGCCAAGGCGACACCGACCCCGATGTTCTGCATCATCACTTCTCTCACTTATTGCTGAACAATAATTTTCTGCTTCTTGGCCTCTACCCGGGAGCTTACTTCTACAAGCCAGTAAATCTCTTGTCGATTCAAGAATTTACTTTGCGGAAACAATATTGCCTTGCCTTTATTGTTGAACAATCTCTAGTCTGTGACCTATGACATTACTCAACCGCCCCATCCGATCTTTTGATGCATCACGAATCTCTCGCTCGATCGGAACCGTCGCGCTGTCGGCAGCCGCCCTCCTCCTGCTGACGTCTTGTGCGGCGGCGACGGATGGTGCGGCCGCCGAGAATGTGCTCACGGTGGGGTCCGACCTCACCTACCCTCCGTACGCCTTTCTTGAGGGTGACACACCGGCCGGCTTCGATCCCGACATCACCCTGGCTCTCGCCGAAGCGATGGATATGACGGTCACCTATGAAGACACTCGCTTTGAGCAGCTCATCGCCGGCATCAAATCCGAGCGTTTCGATGTCATTGCGTCGGCGCTGTATATCACCAAAGAACGCGCGGCCGAGGTCGACTACATCCCCTATTTCTCGACCGGCAACTCCATTGTCGTCGCAGCCGGGGCATCACCGCTCACAACCATTCCTGATCTGTGCGGCAAGGTCGTCGCCGTGATCAAGGGTGGCGATATCGTGCAGCGCCTCCGAGTTGATGCTTCGGCCGACTGCGTCGCGTCTGGCGCGGCCGCAGTCGACGTGCGTGAGTTCACCACAGACCCCGAGGGAACCCAGGCGCTTCTGTCGGGTCAGGTAGACGCCCAACTGACCGACGCCGGCGTGGCATCCACTCTGGAATCAGCCACCGACAATGCCGTGCACATTTCGAGTACCGCATTGCTGTACCCAATCCCGGTGGGTCTGGCCGTCAAGAAGGGAAACTCCGACCTCGCCGACAAACTGCTGGCGGCACTGGAGTCGATGAAGGCCGACGGCAGCTACGACGCTCTCCTGAGCGAATACAACCTCGCCGAACCTGACGCTGCTCAGGTTGCGCAAATCCTCGGCAACTGACACTTTCCTGAGCCCGGCCACCGCTGATAAGGACACACATGGACTGGAATTACGTCGTCGGGCTCTTCACTCACGCCCCCTTCTACGAGGCGGCCGGTACGGTCATCGTTCTCGCCCTGCTCGGCTGGACCATATCGGTCGTCCTGGGGATGCTGGTCGCCCTCGGGCGACAGTCCCGATTTCGGCCGTTGGCCTGGGTACTCGGTATCTACGTCTGGCTCTTTCGCAGTCTGCCCCTGTTGGTCCTGCTCATTTTCGTCTACAACGCACCCCAGCTCGTCCCCGGACTTCAGGTGATCGTCGGCTCTCCCTTCATCGCCGGCCTCATAGCCATCGTGCTGTCAGAGACCGCGTACATCGCCGAGATCCATCGCGGTGGCATCCTCTCCGTCGCCAAAGGCCAAGGCGAAGCGGCACGAGCACTCGGCATTCCGTGGCTCGGAGTTCAAACGCACATCGTCATCCCCCAGGCCTTTCGCGTGGCGCTTCCGGCGCTCGCAAATGAACTGGTCACCATCATCAAGTTGACGTCGCTGGTCTCCGCCATCTCCCTCACCGAGCTATTGTTGGTCGGACAGCGACTCTATACCCAGAATTTCAAGGTGCTCGAGACCCTCCTGGTCGTCGCAATCTTTTACGTCGCACTGGTCAGCATCTTCGACGGTGGCCTCAAGCTGGTCGAGCGTCGGCTGGATGTGACCCGTCGAAAGACCCGCCTGGACGTCTCGGCGATCGTCGGGGAGGTCACACCCGCGCTGCCGGTTCGCGCCAAGAATCCGCACGCCGGTGAAGTCGTCATTGCCGTGTCGGGGGCCACGAAGAGCTTTGGCTCGACGCACGTTCTGAAGGGCGTCGACCTATCAGTTCACAAGGGCGAGGTGATCGCCATCATCGGGCCGTCCGGCTCGGGCAAAACCACTCTGATCCGCACGCTTAATGCTCTTGAGATGATAGACGGCGGTTCAGTTGAATATCGCGATGAGCCCGTGGGATACCAACTCGACCGGGCAGGACGCTTGATTGCCGCTGCCGACCCGCGAATATCCAAACAACGGCGTCACATTGGAATGGTTTTCCAACAGTTCAATCTGTTCCCGCACAAGACGGTGCTCGAGAACGTCACCTTCGCGATCACCCATCTGCGAACCATGTCTCGCGTGGACGCGCGCCAAGCTGGCTTGGCTGTCCTGCGCAAAGTCGGTATGGCAGAACACTCAGCCAAGTACCCGCACCAGCTCTCCGGTGGGCAACAGCAGCGAGTAGCTATTGCCCGTGCCTTGGCGATCAACCCGGAGGTCGTCCTCTTCGATGAGCCCACATCCGCTCTCGATCCCGAACTCGTAGACGAGGTACTGTCCGTGATGGCGGAACTCGCATCCGAAGGCCTGACCATGGTCATCGTCACACACGAGATGAGTTTCGCCCAGGCGGTCGCCGATTACGTCGTGTTCATGGATGCCGGCCGAATCGGGGAACAGGGCTCTGCAGCGCAAATCTTCGACGATCCGCAGCAGGAACGTACCCGTCGTTTTCTCGATCGGGTCGCGACGCGCTAGACGATATGAAATACAGCCTGACCTCTTGAGGCTGGGGCCTCCGTTCGAGTAGACGTGGGTTACCAGCCTGCGGAGGTTGGCCTATCCACAGTCGAATTTGGGAGGCCCCAGTTGATTTCATATCGTAGTTTTGTTGGTCTGGATGTGCACGCCCGCACGACCCAGGGTTGCGTTATCGATGCTGACACTGGCGAGGTTCTGCATCGGAAATTGTCGGCGAGCACGCCAGACATCGTGGCGTGGGTGTCGTCGTTACCAGGCCCGCAGCTGGTGACGTATGAGGCTGGCCCGGGTCACGTCCCGCTGAGTGGTGGAGTTTCTCGACACCGTGCAGGTCAGTGTTTCTGATTATGCAGCAGTGAGCTCGGGAACGGGAATCACCCCCGTG
>NZ_SOHG01000059.1:0-11824 GCF_004403155.1 Cryobacterium sp. Hh7
AAAGTCACGCCACCACGCCGAAGAACGCCAGACCAGCACTGGAATTGACTTCAGCGCAATCTGGCGTTCCGGAAATAGCTAGGAAACTCCCGCTAGGAGGCGGCGAGTTCCTTCGCACGCGCCAGGGCGGCATCCGTTGCGGTGTCGAAGAGTTCCTTGAGGCCACCCTTTTCGAGCTCCCAGACGGCGCGCTCGGTGGTGCCGGCCGGACTCGTGACCAGGCGGCGCAGTTCGCTCGGCGACTTGTCCGAAACGGCGAGCAGCGAGCTCGCACCGAGGAAGGTTCCGTTGACCATGATGGCCGCTTCTTCGGGCGTGAACCCCTTGGCGATGGCCGTTTCGGTGAGCTGCTCGATCAGGTAGAACACGTACGCGGGGCCGGAGCCGCTGATGGTACTGAGGGCGTCGAGCTTGCTCTCGGGAACGACCAGAACGTCGCCGACGGTCGCGAACAGGGCACGGGTGAGTTCGAGGTCAGCGTCGCTCGATCGGGTGCCGGCGCTGATGCCGGTGACGGCCATGCCGACGACGGCGGGCGTGTTCGGCATGGTGCGGATGACGTGCACGGTGCTCGGCAGGAGCGATTCGAAGGTGTCGATGGTGACGCCGGCCGCGACGCTCAGCACGAGCGTGCCGGGAGCGAGCGACGTGCCGATTTCCGCCAGCAGATCGGCGACCATGTACGGTTTGACGGCGATGATGACGATCTGGGCGCCGTCGATGGCTTTGAGGTTCGCGTCAGCGTCGATTTCGGTCGCGTAGGCGGTGACACCGTCGGTGTCGGCCAGCTCGGCGGCCTTGACCGCAGTGCGGTTGGTGACGCGAATGCCGCCCTCAACGGTGACGCCGGGCTTCAGCAGGCCGGCCAGAATGGCGCGAGCCATGGAGCCGGCGCCGAGGAAGGCGATCGTGGGCAGGGTCACATTCGGGGAAGAAGTCATCCGACCAGTCTACTTTTTCCGTCATCGAGGTGCCCAAAACGCCCCACCTGAGCGCAGCCTCCGCCAGCTGGCGCCGGTTCTAAGATGATCCCATGAGCGCATCGGGCGGAAACAAGGCAATCGTGGCGGCCTTCGCGGCCAATCTGGGCATTGCCATCACCAAGTTCGTGGCCTGGGCCTTTTCCGGCTCCTCCTCGATGCTGGCGGAGGCGGTGCACTCGGTAGCGGATGCCGGCAACCAGTTGCTCCTGCTGCTCGGTGGTCGCAAGGCGAAAAAGCGGGCCGACCTGGAGCATCCGTTCGGCTATGGGCGCGAACGCTACGTCTACGCCTTCGTGGTGTCGATCATCCTGTTCTCGATCGGCGGTGTGTTCTCGCTCTATGAGGGTTTCGACAAGCTGCAGCACCCGCATCCGCTCGAAAATGCCTGGCTGCCGATTCTGGTGCTCACTATCGCCATGGTCCTCGAGGGCTATTCGCTGCGCACCGCGATTCGGGAATCGAACCATGTGCGAGGGAAGCAGAGCTGGGTGCAGTTCGTGCGGCACGCGAAGGCGCCCGAGCTGCCCGTCGTTCTGCTCGAAGATGTCGCGGCGCTCACCGGCCTGGCCTTCGCCTTCGTGGGTGTCGGCCTGACCATCATCACCGACGAGCCGATCTGGGATGCGATCGGCACGCTCGCCATTGGCGCGCTGCTCGTGCTGGTCGCGATCATTCTCGGCGTTGAGACCAAGAGCCTGCTGGTCGGCGAAGGCGCCAGCAGGAGAGACCTCGATGCCATCGAGGCGGCCATTCTCGACGGCCCGGAGACCAGGCGCATCATTCATCTCAAGACCCTCTATCTCGGCCCGGACGAGATTCTGGTCGGCGCCAAACTCGCCTTTGACGGCGACCACCGCTTTACCGACGTCGCCGCGGATATCAACGCCGTGGAGACCCGCATTCGAGCCGCCGTGCCGTTGGCCCGCACCATCTATCTCGAGCCGGATATCTACTTCGACCCGAACCTGGCCGACCCGCCGACCGACAGCTTCGTGATCAAGGGACTCGAGTAGGACTCAGCGCCGGCTTCTGCGCGCCGGATCCTCGAAGAATTCCCGCAGAATGGTGCCGCACTCGACCTCGTTGACGCCAGCGAAGACCTCGACCCGGTGGTTGAGTCGGCGGTCGCGCAGCACGTCGTAGACCGATCCGGCCGCTCCCGCTTTTTCATCCCAGGCGCCGAAGACGACCGTGGGCAGCCGGGCGGCGAGGATGGCGCCGGCGCACATCACGCAGGGCTCGAGCGTGACGATCAGGATGCAGTCGGTCAGGTGCCAGTCCCCGGTGTGCGCGGCGGCCTGGCGAATGGCGACGACCTCGGCGTGCAGGGTGGGGTCCTGGTGCAGCTCACGCTCGTTGCGGCCCCGGCCGATCACCTGGCCCGCGCTGTCCACGATGATGGCGCCGACCGGCACGTCGTCGGACGCCAGGGCGGCGCGGGCCTCGGTCAGGGCCAGCAGCATCCACTCATCGTGTTGGTCTCGTGCACCCATGTCTCACCTCATCGCGTCAGTCTGCCTCTAGTAGAATCGAGCCTATGCGAGTCCACGTTGCCGACCACCCGCTCATCACGCACAAGCTCACCGTGCTCCGCGATAAGAACACGCCGTCACCGCTGTTTCGATCGCTGGTCGAAGAGCTCATGACACTGCTCGCCTATGAAGGTACGCGCGGCGTGCGGGTGGAAGCCGTGACCGTGCAGACCCCAGTATCGGCCGCGCAGGGCGTGCGGATCAGCGATCCGAAGCCGCTCGTCGTGCCGATTCTGCGCGCCGGCCTGGGAATGCTGGAAGGTATGGTCAAGCTGCTGCCGACCGCCGAGGTCGGTTTTCTCGGAATGGCCCGCAACGAAGAGACGCTGCAGCCGACGACCTACGCCGAACGCCTGCCCGACGATCTGTCGGATCGGCAGTGTTTTGTACTCGACCCGATGCTCGCCACCGGCGGCTCGCTCATCGCCGCGATCAATTTTCTATTCGACCGCGGCGCGGTCGACGTGACGGCGATCTGCATCCTGGCGGCCCCCGAAGGCCTCGCCGCCGTCGAGGCGGCACTGGCCGGCCGCGAAGTGACGATCGTGCTGGGCGCCGTCGACGAGAAGCTGAACGAGCTGGGCTACATCGTGCCCGGCCTCGGTGATGCGGGCGACCGCCTGTACGGCCTCGTCTGATCTCATGCAGGTCCTGCGACCGACGACACGCTAGGCCTAGGTCACATCAATAATCTTTGATCGATCCGCGTTTCATCATGCAATATTTCACAAAGACGTGATTTTGCACGGAATCGCCTAAACGGGCAGCACGCTGCGAACGTGTTGCACGTCATTCGGCGACTTGCCGCGACGCCAAATTGACACGCGGCGTCACATTCCGCTTTACTCACAGTTATGACAACCAGCGCACGCCCCCTGACCTCCCTCGAGGCCCCCGGGACTGCCGCCATGATGATGGCCGGCACCCCCGCCATCCGCTGTTGCCGAATGTGCCGCTAACCGCGACGTTCCCCCTCGCGTTCACTGCCTGACAGTTCAGGCTGACGCCCCGAATGCTTTTCGATGCATTCGCCTTCCGGCCCCACGGGCCACACCTCGAGTCTCCGGCACGGAATAGGCGCTTCGCGCATCCGTCGGGCTCCCGTCGATCGAACAGTCAAGGACCTCTCCCATGTCTCTCGCACACATCCACGCCACTCGCCCCACGTTCAACCGCCCCGACCTGACCCTGGCCCCGCCGGTGGCCACCCCCCGCATTCGCGCCGTGCCCAGCGGTACCGAGGCTCGCGGCTTCGTGCTCTACGTCGGCATCGATGAAGCCAAGGCGGCCGCGGCCGGCACAAGCCTGAACCGCATCGTCGAGGCGCTCAAGGCCCTCGCCGCCGACATCGCCCCCTCGTCCGAGACCTACGCCGCCGTCGCTTTGGCGCCCCAGGGCGCCGGCGGCCGCGACGTTGACGTCGTGCGCCTGGCCCTGCAGGATCCGGCCGCACTCGCCGCCCACCGCGCCGAGCCCGAAGAGCTCGACCGAGCCCGCAGCGGTGTCGTCGTCGACATCTCCCGCAAGCGCGTCATTCTCGATAACGAGACGGCAGCACTGACCTACAAGGAGTTCGAACTGCTGCAGTACCTCGTGCTGCGTGAGGGCCGCACCATTGACCGGGCCGAAATCATTTCGTCGCTGTGGAACTCCGCCGACGAGGAAGACACCCCGAACGAGCGCACCATCGACGTGCACGTTCGCCGTCTGCGCTCCAAGCTCGGCCGCTACGAAGACATCGTGCGCACGGTGCGCGGTGTCGGCTACCGCTTCGACCGCCACGCGGACGTCGCCATCCGCCAGTCGACCACGCCGAGCCCCGACCTGTTCTGAACGGCCGCTCACGTGCTGCCGGTTAAAAGGACTGAGGGCCAGTCGCAGAGGCTACGACTGACCCTCTTCCCTTGCACCAAGAGTGTCCTGCAATCACATTTCACGTCGTCCGCCACAGCAAACGGTTGACGCACCTAAAACATATAACGAATAGGTAACGGGCGCCACCTTTGGTCCAGAAAATCACCTGCGAGTTTCATGCACGGCATCCGTTTTTTCTCAGAAAGCGGATGCTGCCAGCCCAGCCACCGACCCTGGCCCGGCCTGCCCCGCCGAGTCTCTATCCTTGATAGAACGAGGTTAGGAGCCGCAGGTGGTGGATCGAACAATCGCGGTGGGCGCGTGGGAATCGCTGTTTCGCGCCCAGGTTGCCATCATGCGCAGCCTGGCCGCGAATTTTCCGTCCAAGGAGATTTCGCTCAACGAGTACGACGTGATGTTCAACCTGTCTCGGCAGCCGGAGCGACGCATCCGCTTGCGTGATCTCAATCAGCACGTGCTGTTGACTCAGCCGAGCGTGAGTCGCCTCGTTGACCGGCTCGTGTCGCGCGGATATCTACACAAGCTCAGCGACCCGAGCGACGGGCGCGGCGCGATCATCGAGCTCACCGCGGCGGGCCTGGCCCTGTTTCGACGGGTCGCTGTTCTGCACATGGGCGCGATCACCGAGCGCATTGGCGAGTCCCTGACTCAGGCCGAACTGCTGCAGCTCGCCGCGCTGTGCGACAAGCTGCGCGTCGACTGCCCTGGCGAGCGTGACGAGGACCCAACACTCGACGCTTGACCCACGCCGGCCATCGAAAGGTCGGGCGATGGAACGAGGGCCCTACCCCTCGTCCCACCGAGGCAGTCCCTCGCAGGAATGCCTTCCTCACCGTGCGCCCGAACATTGCCCGGCGAGAAAATCGGGTGTAACCACGTACCGGTCCCTGGGAACAAAACGAACGCAGATAAATTGAGCAATGCTCGCTTCGGTCGATGCTATCCCAGCTTGGGGACGGAAACCCTAATCTTGCGCTAGCACTCAGCATCTCGTTTATCATGAAGCCATGGCTTCCCTCTCCGGTTCATCCGTTCTTATCGTCGGCGCTACCGGTGGCTTGGGCCGCGAAATTGCCCAGCTTCTGAGCGAAGAGGGCGCTCTGCTCACCCTGCACGGGCGCAGCGCTGAGCGTCTCGCCGAACTCGGCATCTTTGGAGCGACGGTCACTGGCGACCTGAGCGACCCGAGCACGGCCGCACAGCTCGTGTCCGCCGCCCTAGCCGCACACGGCCGCCTCGACGGAATCATCAACGCCGCCGGAGTCGTAGCGTTCGGCCCCCTAGCGGATGTCGCTGACGAAACAATAGATACCCTGATGGCGGTGAACGCGACGGCACCGATGCGCCTGCTCCGGGCAGCCCGTCCCGCTCTGACCGAATCATCCGGCGGGCATCGTGATCCGTTCTTTGTCACGCTCAGCGGCATTGTGAGCGAGCGCCCAACCGCGAACATGGCGGCATACTCGGCCTCGAAGGCAGCCCTCGCGGCCTTCGCGCAAGCGGCGGGCCGGGAGATGCGACGGGACGGCATCCGTTTTCTTGATGCACGACCCGGCCATACCGAAACGGGACTGGCCACCCGACCGATCCAGGGGTCAGCACCGCCACTACCTACCGGCTATCAGCCAGCGGATGTCGCCCGACGCGTCGTCGACGCGATCATCTCCGGCGAGCGCGACCTGCCGAGCACCGCCTTCGCCGGATAGGCCCTACCAGTCCGTGCGCGTGCGCTCCTGCGCCACAACCTCGTCGCGGTCCACAAGACGCCTCAGGCCGGCGAGCGGCTGGGCCATGCGGTGATTACCGCGGATGCGCGGCTCCACGCGATCCAGGAATGCCCAATATCCGGCCGTGAACGGGCAGGCCTCCGGACCCAGCCGAATTTTCGGATTGAACCGACAGCCCCCGCAGAAATCGGTCATCTTCGAGATGTAGGCGCCACCGGCGGCGTAGGGCTTCGTCGCGACAATGCCGCCGTCGGCGTGCTGTGACATGCCGACAACGTTGGCCGGCATGACCCACGGCGTTCCGTCGACGAAGGCATTGATAAACCAATCCGACAGTGCCGACGGTTCGTAGCCTCGCTGCAATGACCAGTTGCCCAGAATCATGAGGCGCTGAATATGATGCGCATACCCGGTGCGGGAAACCTCATCGAGCACGTGGCTCAAGCACCGCGCTTCGACGGCTGCACCATTCAATTCCAGAAACGCCGGCGGAAGCGGCTCGTGGGCGCCAAGAAAGTTGCTCTCCGCGACGTAGTTCTCGCCGAGGTGCCAGTACAGGTGCCAGACCCAGTCCCGCCAACCCATGATTTGGCGCACCACGGCCTCGGTGCTGGGCAGCGGAACCTGGCCGGAGTGGTACGCCGCGACGACCGCGTCGATGACTTCTTGCGGATGCAGGAGGCCGAGGTTGAGTGGAACGCTCAACCTCGAGTGGGCCATCGTGCTGTCCCCGATCAGCGAGGCATCCTCGAAGGGCCCGAAGTCCGACAGTCGCGTTTCGACGAAATCATCCAGCGCCGCGAGCGCTTCCGCGCGGGTAGCCGCAAATCGGCGCGGGCCATCCGCTCCGATCAGGTGCACTCGGCCCTCAGCGACGAGGCGGTCAAGGTCTCGGCGCACCTCCTCGTCGATGTCGTCTTCGACCGGGGCCCACGGTTCGGGCAGGCCGAGACTGGCCGCACGCTTCGGGGGCGGCTGTCGATTATCCTGATCGAAGTTGAAGCGCCCGCCCTCCGGCTCAAGGCCACGCATAAGTGTGCCGGTGGTCGTGCGCACGTGGCGGTAGAACTGCTCCATCACAAGCCGGGATGCGGGCCGGCCGTCGGCCCAACTGGCGAAGTCCTGCTCGCTCGTCACGAAGCCTCGACTCGGCAGAACGGATGCGCCCAATTCTGCGACCAGCGCGCGTGCGCCCCACGAGGTGGGGTTGATCACCTCGAGATCACGGCCCTTGAGCACGTCCCGGTAGTGCTCGGCTCGCAGAGACTCTGCGCGATCACCCAACTCCCGCGCGCGGTGGCGAAGTGCGCTCAGGATGAGGTGGGCTTTAGCCCGGTGATACGTGCGTCGCCCCAGAACGGCAGTCGCCTCGACCAGCACAATGGGCCCACCGTCGTCATAGTGCGGACCGAGCTGATCAGCGAAAAGAAAGCGAGGCAGGGTCATAGCGCGATCTTACCGAAAACGGGCTTTGAGCTACCGGTCCAGCCGGTCGGGTACGGCGCAGACGGCGTCCGGCGACCCTGAAAAGAAAAGTTCCGCTCGACGCACGGTCGAACGGGACTGATGCTGCGCGCCTGAAGCGATACGAATAACCTCGCAGAGGCGGGCGACTGCCTCAGCCGTTAGTAGACGTCGTGACCGCAGAAGGGCACTTGTAGGGACCTTGCCCAACGAGAAAACCCCGTCCAACAGGCTAAAAGCCTGATGATACGGGGTTTATCTGTGCGCCCGAAGGGATTCGAACCCCCAACCTTCTGATCCGTAGTCAGATGCTCTATCCGTTGAGCTACGAGCGCATGTCAATCTCGCGAACTTTAACGACCGGAGACAACTTGAAAACTATACCAGCTATCGGGAGCTCTCCGCGCCGCCGCCCGGCTGCGGCGCGCCATCGGCGGCAAAATCAACCCCTGTTGTAGGCCCCGGTCGAGTGATTTACTAAACGGGTGAACGAAACCAACCGCGCCGATGCGACAGCCTTTGACTACTCCGACCTGCGCGCCGTCTTCATCAATTGCACCCTGAAACGCAGTCCCGAGGTGAGCAACACCCAGGGCATCGTCGATCTCAGCGCTCGAATCATGCGGGAGCAGGGCGTGCAGGTCGACCTGATTCGCGCCATCGACCATGACATTGCCACCGGCGTTTACCCGGACATGACCGAACACGGCTGGCCAACGGATGCCTGGCCGTCCCTGTTCGAGGCCGTGCAGGCCGCCGACATTCTCGTGCTGGCCGGGCCGATCTGGCTCGGCGACAACGGCTCGGTGACCAAACGCATCGTGGAGCGGCTCTACGCCCACTCGGGCGAATTCAACGAGAAGGGCCAGTACATCTTCTATGGCAAGGTCGGCGGCGCCATCATCACCGGCAACGAAGACGGCGTGAAACACTGCACGTCGAACCTGCTCTACAGTCTGCAGCACATTGGCTATTCGATTCCGCCCGCCGCCGATTCCGGCTGGATCGGCGAAATCGGTCCAGGCCCGAGTTACCTCGACGAGGGGTCTGGCGGTCCGCAGAACGACTTCACCAACCGCAACACAACGTTCATGAGCTGGAACCTCATGCACCTCGCCTCGATCCTGAAGCAGAACGGCGGCATCCCGGCGTACGGCAACCTGCGCCAGGACTGGGACCGCGGCGAACGCTTCGGGTTTGAGCCGAACCCGGAATATCGGTAGCCGTCAATTCGAAAACTCGATAATTCCGGAAACCGGGTAGGTAAAATGAGGACATGGTTGCCGCCCGCTCTCGCCGGGGCCGCGGCAGCTATTTCGCGATTGCCGGCTTCGCGATGGTCTGCCTGGGCGTCGGCTGGTACTGGTCGCTGCCGCTGTGGGTGGCCGGCATCTATCTGGCGGCGAGCCTGGTCTGCTTCGTGCTCTACCTCGTGGACAAACGCCGGGCCCGCACCGCACGCCGGCGGGTATCGGAGCGAACGCTTCTGCTCTGGGGATTGGTCGGCGGTTGGCCGGGCGCAATCTTGGCGCAGCAAACTGTTCGGCACAAGACGCAGAAGACGAGCTTTCGCCGCGCGTTCTGGCTCACGGTCGTCGTCAACGTTGGGCTGTTCGTCACACTGAGCTCACCGGCATTCGACGAAGTGCTCGGCCAGCTGTTCAGTATTCGTTGAATTCTTCCCCGGTTTCGGCCTCGTGCTTAGCCTTCAAAATGGCCAGATTGATCAGCACAAACGCTTCCAGGCGCTCGTTACGATGCTCGGCGTAGTCGGGTTCACGTTGATCGACGGCCAGTTCGATGAGCTTCGATGAGACGGCCGAGCTGACCTCTTCACTCGCCGACCGTTGCGCACTCGCAACGATGCGTCCCACCTGGTCGTCATCATCGGCCACGGCGTCGAGGGCCAGAGCCAGCCGCTCGTGCACCCGCAAGCGCAGGGCGAACTGCTTGAGGTCGTGTCGTTGGTCGTCGGTCAGACTCAGCCGCCATTTCATTGACGCGAGGTCCTTGCTCATCCGGCTGACCCGCCGTGCGTACTCCTCGTTTTGCCGGGCCAGGTGGCGCAGCTCACTGCGGGCATCGTCGGCGTACCGCGCGGCATCGTAGTCGTCGTGCTCGCGGAGCGCGCCAACGATGATGTCGTTCTTCACCGCCATGCGCACGGCCGACACCGCGATCAGCAGGCCCTCATCGACGGTGCGTTCGAGGTCGGGCAGCTCAGCGTTCACGTCGGGTTCTCTGACGTTCGCGTGAGCGTCAGCACGACGCCGGGACAGGTTCCAAATGATTGCGCCACCACTTCCTCGTGCAGGTGACTTTCATTTTATCGAAGGAACTGGTCCGTGCCGTGCGCGGATTGTGTGAGTCCTGCCGTCCATCTGGTCGATGCGTGCGGTGGAGCACGAGGAGTGCGGTGAACGCATGGGAATCCGGTTAGGCATGAGTGTCGCCCTCAGCCTTGCAACGCTCCTCCTGGCCGGGCTGGGTCGTTCCAGACGGTGTTGAGCAGGTCGATTCGCGAGAATCTCAGGCTCACGTCCAGCGGGTGAGCGCGGCACGCGCAAGCTGCCGTGCGGCATCCGTTTCGAGTCCGTGCGAGACCGACCCTCTCGGCGGAAGCAGGCTGCCCGTTCCCGCCCAGCCGAGCACCCGTCGGGTGTCTGACGCGTCGCTCAGCGCGGAGTCGTTGCCGTAGCGCCCTCGCCCGCCAAAAGTCCAGCCCACCATTGAGGTGAGCAGATCGAGCGACTCGCGGAGGCGATCCCAAGAGCCGGCTTCACCGGCGGCCACGAGCATCAGGAGGAGCAATGCGCTGTCCCGGCCGTCATCACTGCGCTCGAGCGGAAGGCGGGCCGCGAGGTATTGCCACAGCTCCACCGGAGCATCGCGCAGCTGCGCACCCCGCTTGGTCAGCAGCAGGTCGCCCCGGAATTTGCGCACCAAGCCGAGCTGCGCAGCCGTCTCCCGCAGAAACAGCAGCGGGTAGGTTTGCGACTCCCGGTTGGCCTCGCCCCGCCAGATCTTCTCCGTGTCGAGCTCTTCCATCAGCGCCCGGACGCGCGCGGGAGGGAGATACCCGGCACTGGTCAAACGGATTCCGCCGCCCACGTTCCCCAGGAATGTCCGGATCACCGCGGTGGCCGTCGCGGCCTCGGCCTCATCGATCGGCGTCGGGCCCACCACGTCTGCGGACGCGAGGTAGCCAGCGAGGTGACGCTGCGCGTCCGGACTCACTCCCGCGAAGAGGATGTCCAGCTTGGAAGGCGTGCCGCCCGAGGAATTGTGGCGGCGCAGCCAGCCGAGTGCGGCGTCCGACCCCGCTAGCCGTTCCAGACCCCGGTTGATTTCGGCGAGATCGATCTCGTCGACGAACCGGTGCAAGCCCATCTCGAAGGCGATCTCCCGTTGCTCCGGGTAGTCAGGTGGCGTCGTTCCCGCAGCCACGGCAAGAAGGTGTTCCCAGCCGTAAATCCCGCCCACGTCTTCGACCGGCCCCCGGCGGCGACCGTCGACACAGCGCACGGCGGCATCCGTCACCGCCTGCTGCTGCGGCAGTACGTCTTCAAGTTTGATGGTGTGGTCCCAGTCGTCACCGAAATCATAGGTGTAGCGGAGCCAGTCATTCTTCTTCGCCAAGAGCTGATCGAGACGCAGCTCGCTTTCCAGCACGCCCTCGTCGCCCTCCTCAACGTCGTAAGGGGTGAGGATCCCCTGCGTCTCGTGACTGTGGCGGTCTGTGGCGAGCGCGAATCGGTGCAAGTGGCTGTTGGTCCAGCCGAACGCGGTCTGCAGCACGTCGTGCAGGACGTCGAGGGTCAGGTTCGACGGCAACGTGAGTCGCCGCCAGATCGGCGGGTGTGAATCGGCGAGGTCGACGCGGAGGCGGAACAGAACCGGAGTGTCAGGTGGTGTCAGCAGTGGGAGCGGCTTGAGCGGTGCATCCACGAACGCAAGGGCTGAGTGGTCGGGCGAACCCGAGCCGGCCGGCGAGGCGTCAAACCGCGCCTTGAAGTCAGCGAAGTCGGTCACGTTCTCGGAACTCGCGTCATGGTTGGGCGGTGTCGTCATACCGACAGGATATTTGAACTTGCTCAGGACCCTAAAACGGTTGGGGGTTGGGGTCGTCGGTGTTCCACGCGGTGTTCCAGGTGGTGTTCCAGGGGTCACTCAGGGGTTCGTCTGGTGGGGATGGTGCCTGTGGTGGCGTTTCGGTTTGTTGCAGGTGCGGACGGATGCGGGT
>NZ_SOHG01000007.1:0-12705 GCF_004403155.1 Cryobacterium sp. Hh7
AGGCATCGAGGCCCCAAGCTTGACCGCGCCCAAAACCCCGAAAGAGGATCGCGCCCAAATCAAGAATTCTTCAGAGGCCGACCGGTGGATTCAGGCTAAGAAATATTTCTGCACGCGACGGCGTGTGTCGACCTAGGCTGAGCCCGTGATGAATTCATCGGCGACACACATCGCTCGCGACGCGAGCAACAGTTCGGCACTGCAACTGCTGGCACGGCTGGGGTTCGCCGTCAACGGGCTGCTGCACATCCTGATCGGGTCGATCGCGATTACCGTGGCGATCGGTGCGGGCAGCGGCTCCGCCGACCAAAGCGGGGCACTCGCCCAGCTGGCCTCGAGCCCGGGCGGGGTGTTTTTGCTGTGGATCGTCGTGGTCGGCATGTTCGCCCTCGGGCTGTGGCTGGTCGTCTCCGCATTCGTGATGCAGGGCGAGCCCAAACGAAAATGGGCGCGTCGTCTGGCCAACATTGCCAAAGCCATCGTTTATATCGCCTTCGGCGTCACGGCGCTGACCTTCGCCCGGGGCGGTGCGTCCAGTTCGGCCGGCAGTACGCAGAGCGCCAGTTCGTCGTTGCTGTCCTCGCCGGGCGGCGTCATCGTACTGTTCCTGGCCGGTGTGGCCGTGCTCGGCGTCGGCGGCTATTTCATCTATAAGGGTGCAGCGCAGAAGTTCCGGTCAGACCTCGCCGTGCCGGGCGGATCGGCCGGCCGCGCGGTCGTCGCCCTCGGAGTTGTCGGCTACGTCGCCAAGGGCATTGCGCTCGCCGTAGTCGCGATCCTCGTCGGCGTCGCCGCGGTCACCAATGATGCCAGCAAATCCACCGGGCTCGACGGAGCGCTCAAGGCGCTCGCCGCTCTGCCGTTCGGAACCATTGCCCTGATCCTGATCGGCGTCGGACTGATCGCTTACGGCCTGTACTGCTTCGTTCGCGCCCGCCGCGCCCGGTTGTAGTCCGCGGGACGCATGGCGTGTGTCCCAGGCGATCACCCCGCCGAGCACGACGAGCGAGATCGACAGTGAGGCGAGGGCATCCGTTGCCCAGTGATAGCCGAGATAGAGACGGCTGATCGCGGCGACCACGATGCAGAGCGCCGCGATGCTGAACCCGATGATGGCGGCACGCCGACCGGGGCGCCGGGACACGACCAGGTAGGTCAGCACCAGTACGAAATCGGCAGCACCGAGAACGTGCCCCGACGGAAACGAGTACGAGTGGTCGGCGCCGAACAGCATCAGCTCGATCGGTGGGCGGCTGCGGGCGATGAGCGGCGCCAGAATCTGCGCCAGAATGACCCCGGTGAGCATGGCTATGGCGAGTAGGAGCGGTCGCCACGCGTGCTTGCCCCAGACCCCCCAGACGACGGTCAAAACCAGCACGATGATCGGCAACGCGACCGGCCCGAAGATGATGGCCAGACCGATCATGATCAGCGTCAGGGTCGGTGAGCGGTTGTCGACGAGCCACTCGCGAACGGGCGAATCGTAGAACGACGACCGGTCCGGTTGCAGCACGTCAATGAGCACGCCGATGAAGAGCAGGATGCCGACACCGGCCAGGGCGATGGCGGTCAGGTGCAATTGCCGACGCGTGGCCGTGGACAGCGGCCGGGCGTCGACGAGAAACTTTCCGTAGCGGGTGCGCCACACCGTTGCGGACCGGATACCGCCCATCTTTGCGTCCTTTCGGTAGAAGAGTGTCAGTGCCGTTTCAAATGTTCGGCGGCGCGCAACCGGCGTTCGCCGTCGAGTTTTGCCGCCAACGGCGCCCAGACTACAACGGCGATGCCCACGCCGAGCAGTAGGGCGCCGATCGTGTCGGTCAGCCAATGCGCTCCCAGGTAGGTGCGGCTGATCATCATGGCCAGAGTGTAGGCAGCTCCGAGTATCCAGACCCACCAGCGTGAAAAAAGGAGTGCGAAAATGGTGGCCATGACGGCCGCGTTTGCTACGTGCCCCGAGGGAAACGACCCAAAATCGACACTCACCAGAATGTCCTGGGGCCGGGTTCTCCCGAACAAATTCTTGAGCACCTGCACGGCGCCGCCGGTGAGTATCGTCGCTGCGAGGTAGAACCCGACCGCCCAATACTGCCGGGCCAGCAGCAGAACGCCCACGATCAGTGCGGGAATCAGCAGCGACGCCGTGAGCCCGAAGCCGAGGTAATTCAGCACCAGCGCTGGCGCGTCCAGGGCCGGCCCGCGAAACCGATCGATCCAGGCGAGCCAGGACCGGTCGATGGCGAGTGACCCGGCATCGATGGTGTCAGCGGTGCCACGCAGCAGCACCAGATAGCCGAGGGCGATTGTGAGAGCGAGCGCACCGAGACCGCTGATCAGCGGCCACCGACGCGTGATGCGTTTCGCGCGTGGTGTCGCCGATCCTTCCTGATGCCGATGACTCACCATGGGGTAATGCTAGATCGCGCGTACATCATTCGGTGACAATTTCGCCCGGGGTCTTGTCGGGACGCCAGCCTCACCAGGACGGCTGACGCAGCCGGCCGGTCGCGGTCGGCGAACCCGGTGCCGACCCGGCCGACGTAGCGCAAGGCCCCGTCGGTGGGAACCCCGAGCAGCAGTGATCCGATCATGCCTGACCGGTTTCCTTTGCCGGGTCGCCAGCCGCCGACTACGACCTCCTGGGTGCGGAAGTGTTTGATTTTCACCCAGTCTCGCGTCCGGCGCCCCGCGCTGTAACGGCCATCTTGTCTTTTGGCCATGATGCCTTCGAGCCCGAGCAGGTCGAACAGCATGAACTGCACCGGAGTCTTCTTCGCCGCAGCGGCCACCTCCCGCGGCTCGGTCAGCCTCAGGCGTGTTTGCAGCAGCCCGAAATCGGGGCGTCCGCGCGGGTCGACGGCCACGATCTCGCCGTCGAGCACCGCGGCATCCGTTTCGGTGGTGGCCAGCGCGGCGAGCAGATCGGTCGTGAGATCGGGATAGGACACGGTCACATCGTGCCCGTTGCGGGTGACCAGACGCACGCCCTGCTCGGCCGGGGAGACGTAGGCGAGCGCCCGCATGCCGTCCCACTTCATCTCGAACGCCCAGTCGTCGTCGCCGAGGTCGGCTGCGGAGCCGGCGGCGGCGAGCATGGGGGAGTAGGTGTTCTTGGGTGGTGCGTGACCCATCTGCCCGGCTGTCGGGCGGGCGTTGGTGTGTGAACCGCCAGCCCCGTCGCGTGGCTTCATCCGGTGAATCAGCCAGTTGTTCGCCGACCCGCGTCCGGCGCTCGTGCGAATCAGGGCGAACCGGGCGGTGCCGCCGAGTCCGGCGTGGGGTTCGCCGTGCAGAGTCACGATCACGTCGTCGTCGCGCCATTTTTCGAGGTCGTAGTCGCCGCGATCCCAGATCGAGACGTCGCCGGCACCATATTCTCCAACCGGAATGTTTCCTTCAAAGCTGCCGTATGCGAGCGGATGGTCCTCCACGTGAACCGCAAGCCGGTTCTGGGTCGGCGACACCGGCACGCCGCGCGGCAGAGCCCACGACACCAGCACCCCGTCGTGATCGAGGCGGAAATCCCAGTGCAGGTTGCGGGCGTGGTGCTCCTGAATGACAAAACTCTGCCCGGCGGTCTCGCCCGGATGCAATTCCGGAACGGATGCCGGCACCGGCGCCGGTGTCTTGCTCGCGTCCCGCTTGTCGCGCATCTGGACCGGTGCGATCACCTTCGGACTCGTCAACGTGCCCGTCAAGGTGTACAGCGCCACCGAAGATCACGACGTCTCGCTGCACCAGGTGCACGATGCCGATGGGGGACGCATCCGCTATCAACGTCGCTGTGAAGTGTGTTCCAAGGTCGTTCGTGGCGCGTTGCGCTGGGGTTCTGGCCAGGCGCTAACTCCCGCGTACTGGCGCAAGTCCCGCGCGGCACGCTGCCGCGGCGACGAGCACGATGTTCGGGGCGGTGGCACCATGGCGACATGCCAGAACACACCGACAGGGACGCCACCGTCACCGGCGTCATCGAATTCGCACCGGGGGAGCGTCCGACCGGACCGTTCACCGTGACGGTGCTGATTGAAGACGTGTCCAAAGCGGATGCCCCGAGCACCATCGTGGGCCACTCCCGCACCGAGATCCCCGCGCTCGCCGCGGACACGAACTCCGATGCCGCTGCCGGGTTGCCGGTGACCGTGACCGTGCCTGCGGACGCGCTGAAGGGCATCCGTCTGCTGAATTTGCGCATTCATGTGCGGGAGGGATCCCCGGACACAGAAGTGCGCCAGAAGTCCGATTCGCGCGAACCCCTGGCGCACGTCGCGGCCGGGGAACGGCCCCAGCCTGACTCGGCCATTGAACGCCCCGACATCACCGAGGGGGATTTCGTCTCGACGCAGTCCCACCCGGTGCTGCCGAAGGGGTCAGTCCGTGTCCCGGTTCAGCGTGTCTGAACCGGCACGCACTTCGGCCTCGTCGAACGACGTGATCACGCCGCCGAGGCTCTCATAGCCGGTGAGCGATGGACCCCACGCAGCGCCGTTGAACCACTTGTGGAACAGTGCGCTGTTGGTGCCGGTGAGGAACACGTCCAGCCGGCCGGGTGCCCAGGACACGACGCGCGGCTGCGAGGTGGCGATGCCGCCCATGTTTTCGTAGCCGAGCACCGAGGGCCCCCACGCGTTGCCGTCGAACCACTTGTGATACAGCGCACTGTCGGTGCCGATCACAAACAGATCGAGCCGGTTCGGTCCCCACGAGACGGCCTCGGGTTCGCCGACGACAATGCCGCCGAGCCGCTCGAAGTCGTTGACCGACGGACCCCAGGCCGAGCCGTTCCACCATTTGTGGTACAGCGCACCGTCGGTGCCGGTCACGAAGATGTCGAGTCGGTTCGGACCCCAGGTGACGACCCGCGGCGCCGAGGTGCAGACCCCGCCGAGACGCTCATACCCGGTGAGCGACGGACCCCAGGCTGAACCGTTCCACCATTTGTGGTACAGCGCCCGGTCGGTGCCGATCACGAACACGTCGAGTCGGTTCGGGCCCCAGGAGACGACTTCGGGCTGGCCCACAATGATGCCGCCCATGTTCTCGTAGCCGGTGACCGATGGGCCCCACGCTCCACCGAACCACTTATGGTACAGCCCGTGGTCACTGCCGACGACAAAGACATCGAGCCGGTTCGGTCCCCACGACACCACGCGCGGGTCGCCGAGAATCACGCCGCCCATGTACTCGTAGCCGGTGACCGATGGCCCCCAGGAGCTGCCGTTCCACCACTTGTGATAGAGCGCGCTGTCGGTACCGGTCACGAACAGGTCGAGCCGGTTCGGCGACCACGCGACCGCCTGCGGAACGCTCTCGGCAATGCCACCCATGTTCTCGTAGCCGGTGATCGAGGGACCCCAGGCTCCGCTGAACCACTTGTGAAACACGGCCCGGTTGGTACCGAGCACGAACGCATCCAACCGGTTCGGACCCCACGACACCACCGGGCTCGAACTGGCCCGTACGGTTTGCGGATACATGAGGTTGACCGCGGCGATATCACCGGCCGATAGCGCGGTGCGCTGACCGATCTGCGCTCCGGCCTGCACCGGGGTGATCGTCTCAAGCCCATTCTTCGAGAACGCGGTGCGCGGATAGTGCATGATCGAGCCGTAGTCATACCCACCGACATCGTCACCGTCGACGATGTGCTGGTCGAACTGGCTCTCCATACCCGACTCAATGTTGGCCACGTTGATCGTCACGAAGGCGTTGCGATCCTCCCGACTCTGTTCGTGCCAGAGCCCGACCGCGTGGCCGATCTCGTGGATCGCGTTACCGGTGCTGCAGCCGGTCCCCAAACTGACGGTCTGCATGCCGTTACCCTGCATACCGAGCATCGACCAGCATCCGCCAGAATCGCTGAACTCGATGAAGTTGGAGAATTGACCCGCATTGGCCGCCGTGCGTTCGGTAAAGCGGATGGGAGTGCTGGCCTCCCAGTGGGAGATCGCGTCGCGCACCCGCTGCTGGTTCGGCAGGGCGGCGTTGATCCGAAACGGAACGTGGGCGTTCGGCCATCGAAAGCGCGCGCCGGTGATGGCCACGCCGCGGGCACGACCGTCGTCGTGGCTTTCGGCATCCTTGGTCTGCTCCAACTCGGCGACCGTGCCCAGCACAATGTCACCTTCGAAGACGGCCAGATTGTTGACCTTGTAGTAGACCACTTCGGTTGGCCCGAAGGTGACGCCGGAGATGAAACCGGATGCCGATTCGCCCGCTTGAAATTCACCCTCACTAACGAATTTCTGGTCGCCCCCGGGGCCGGAAATGTTTTCTGCCATGGAACTACTCCCTGTGTGCTCTGTCCCTTGCTGGCACTGTGCCGGAACGCGCGTCAGGCTACGCCGCCGGGCGTTATCGGAGCGTTACTCGGGGCCGGTGGACGGGGTCGCGCCCGGCGGCCCACCGTTAGGCATTGCGCACCACGATCAGTCCGGCGTGCCGACCAGCCGTTCGATCGCAGCGAGCGGGATCGGCAGCCAGGCGGGTCGATTGCGACTCTCATAGACGGCCTCGTAGAGAGCTTTGTCGAGTTCGAAGGCCTCGAGCAGGGCAAGCTGCTCGGCCAGTTTGAGGCCGGAGCGTTCCGCGTAACCGTCGAGGAAAGCGCCACGGCAGGCCATTGCCCAGTCGGAAATAATCGGCAGATTCTTCGTCATCGCACAGGACGACGAACCGGCTGAGGTGAGGGTGACCGCGGCTTCGGCCGTGGTCGCCGTCATCGCGCCGGACACGTAGGAGAAGGATCGCAGCATGCCGGCGACGTCGCGCAGCGGGACATCGGGCCGGGTGCGTTCCCGCAGAGTGCGCAGCGGTTCACCCTCGAAATCCAGCAGCACCCAGCCGCGGCCCTGCACGTCGAGAACCTGCCCGAGGTGAAAGTCACCGTGGATGCGCTGGAGTCTGGGCCACGCCGCGAATTCCGCCCGGGCAAACACCGCTTCGATGGCGCTCTGGTACTTGGCCAACAGCGGGACTTCACGCAGGGTCTGACTGCAGCGCAGTCTCATCTTGGCCATTTCCTCGGCAATGACTTCGGGGCTCGCCTCCAGGGTCGGCAGGGTGCGCGCGAGATCGTGGTGCACGTCGGCGGTGGCCTGCCCCAGCCGGAAGGCCGGGCCGGTGAAATCACTGCCCGCGGCGGCGGCGATCAGGGCCGTGCGCCAGGCATCCGGTGCATCGGGCAGAAACTCCTGGGCAAATGCCAGGTGGCCGACCGCTCTTTGGCCTGGTTCGGCCGGATCGTCCCACTGGCCGAGCACGGCACCGAACGGCAGCGGGATGCGAGTTGAGCCGGCACCGGCCAGCGCAGCCTGCACCGTCACATCCGGATTCTCTCCCGCATGAATAATGCGGAAGACCTTGCAAATAATCGGCACCGCTGGCGCTCCGGTGGCGTCGACGCGCTCCACGATGATCGAGGTATTGGATTGCTCTCCGCTGAGCACCCGACTCGATATGACGGTTGCGGCCGTCGTACTGGAAGGGGCGGTGGAGCGCGGGCGCAGGTCCTCGCCCCGCGCGCTGGCGGCGGAGCGGTCGGTCGCCGCTGGTTTGGTGGACGCGGACACGTCCTGCCGCTCCATGAATGCCAGCAACGCGGCAGCGAAGGCGGGATCGTAGGCGGCATCGTAAATGTAGCGGGCGTTGAGCGAGCCCGGTTGGCGCACGGTGATCAGGGCATTGTCGGCGCCGGGCAATTCCTCGAAGCGTTCAGTGGTCGGCAACTGGTACAGCGTGAGGGTGAGGCTCGCTGTGTCGAGCACGAAATCGACGCGGATGGTGACTCCCGGCTCGGCGCAGTCGAGGGCGAAATGCCCGATGCTGCGCAACGCGGGAACTCGCCCCTTGTTGCCGAACCAACGCTGCGTCGACACCCAGGCATTGACGTAGCTGGGCAGGGGGGTGCCGCGATGGTTGGGGGCGAGGTCGGCGGTGTTGTGGGGCTGCGAATCTCGGTCTGGACGGTGAGCGCTGTCTCCATCGATCATGCCGCCAGCGTAGCGTCCCAACCGGGATTCTGCCGGCGCGCCCGAGGACCCGAACTTGGGGCTTGCGGTAGCCTCTGTCAAGCCCCCTAATCGGGATTTCGTCGATCGGGCGACAATTTCGGCGCCCCAAGCTACAATTGTAAACAATGGACAGCGCGGTGGGGCGCATTCAGATGATTCTAGACATCCATTCGAGAAAGAACCGTGCAGGGTATGCCCCAGCGATATTCATTGGAACCTGTCGTGCAGGAGTCCACTCCGTCGATCATCGCTCGCAAACTGCGCTACGCGATCGCACGCGGCGAGGTGGCCCCGGGGTCGCAGCTCGGCGAGGCCGAGCTCGCCCGTGAACTCGGCGTGAGCCGGGGCCCGTTGCGGGAGGCCATGCAACGGCTGACGCAGGAAGGCCTGCTGGTGAGTATCCGTAATCGCGGTCTGTTCGTCATTGAAATGACGGATGCCGAGATTCGCGACATGTACGTGCTGCGCACCGCCATCGAATCGGCGGCCTGCAAGCTGCTCGTGCGCGCTGACCACGTAGCCGCCGGCAAGGAACTGCTGACCCAGGTATCCGAGATGGAGAATGCTGCCGCCATCGGCAATCGTGCCGCCATGAGCGACGCCGACATGGCCTTTCATGAACGCCTCGTCGCCCTGAGTGGCAGCCGCCGCCTCGCGCGCATCCACAGCACCCTGATGACGGAGACCCGGATGTGCCTGACCGTACTCCAGGACTCCTATCGGGTCGACGGGGAGTGGATCGCGGAGCATCGAGGTATCGCCGAGGCTGTGTTCAACGGCGACGGGCCGCTGGCCGAGAGTCGGCTCAGCGACCATGCCGAGGCCGCGCTGGCGCGACTGACCGACTCGACGGCATCCATTTCGGTGTGACCGGCATTTGAATGCCCGGACCTTTGAGGTCCGGCACAGTCGTTCCAAGCCGGCACCTTCGCCGTCTTGTTCCCGGAGGCGAACGATTTAGGCCGAGGCGCGCGCCGCGAGGATGACGTGGGGCAGACTGGCCGGTTCGACGCGGATGCTGGTGCGCTCGCAGCCGGTGCACTTGAGGACGTAGAGCGGAAGGGTGATGCGCAGGGCCTGCGCGGGGTTGGGTTTCAAATCAGCGGGTGACTTGCAAAACGGGCAGGTGAGTCGCATCGCGGGGGTTTCCCTTGGCTCAGTTCTGCGCAAGCGGTAGCTCGCGTCAGATCGACCATAGGGTGTTCCGTGTTTCTCTGCTGCCCCTTGAATTCGCCGCCAAACTGTGTATAAAGAACAGTCTGGCCGCACCGCTAAACGGATGCCGCGAGCAGGCTCACGACGACGGTGTCATCCTTCGTCGACAGCTGGCCGACCTCGGCGAACCCGAGGCGGCCGTGGAACGCGAGGGATCCCGGATTCGGCGGTTCGAGGTTGACCTCGCACAGCACCTCGGCGAGCAGCTCGCGGCGGGCCGCACCGAAGATGGCGTCGTAGAGCACCTGGCCGAGCCCCTGCCCGCGAAAACCGTCGGCCACGACGATGCGGTCGACGTAGAGAAAATCGGTGGATCGTTGGGAGAACCAGCGGTAGTTCTCGCTCGCGTACTCGGCGCCGGCGACAAAAAGGATGGCAAAGCCGAGTACCTCGGCGGCCGCATCGTCGTCGGCGACTACAGCGACCGCGAGGTGGCTGTGTTCGACCAGCGCGGCCAGTGCCGGCGCATCCAGCTCATTGACTGCGGGAACGGCGGCATTGTTGAGCGCGAGCAGGCGCGGCAGGTCGGCGGCAACGAGGGAACGAATCGAGTAGGTCACCCATTAACGATAGGCCAACGCCCTGGCCCGCGAACCACGGGCCGCTACGCCTCCGAGCGGGCTCCGGCCCGGTACACGGCGCTCGCGATGACGAGGTCTTCCCACGACATCCCGGTGCTCTTGAAGACGCGCGGACTTTCCGCCGTGACGGCGACGGTTCCCGTCACGATGTCACGCAGCGGCACGAGCTCGTGCGGGGCGATGACACCCTCGGCCACCGCGATGATGACGTCGCCGGCCTCCCGCTGCGCCGTGGCCGGGTCTTCGACGACGACCTGCGCTCGGGCGAGGAGCGCTGAGTCGAGCTCACGGGCATCCGTTTCGTGCGAACCGACGGCGACGACGCAGCAATCGGCGGGCACCAGGCTGCCGTCGAACAGCGGAGTACGCGCGGTGGTGGCGCAGACGATCAACTGGGCCGTTGCCACGTCAGCGGCCGTGCCGACCTGGACCGGCAGGCCGATCGCGGTCACCCGGGCGGCGAACAGCTCGGCGCGGGGCTGGTCTCGGGCCACGATCGTGACCCGGTCGATTGAGCGGATGGCCCGCATCGCCTCGATATGCCCCCAGGCTTGCGGCCCCGAACCGAACACCACCAGGTGCTCCACGCGGTCCGGAGCCAGGTAGTCGGCGGCCGCGGCCGACACGGCCGGGGTGCGCAGGGTCGTGATCGCGGCGCCGTCGAACAGCGCGATCGGCGTGAGCGTCAGGGCGTCGAGCAGCAGATAGACGCCCTGAATGCGCTCCCGACCAAGGGCCGGGTTGCCCGGCGCGACCGACGCGATTTTGATGCCGACGAACTCCGCGGCCTCGGTGGGCATGAGCAGCAGCTGGCCGTTCACGACGGGCAGCACCTGCCGGGCGAAATCCTGCGCCGGATCGAGCCCGGTGGCGAGCGCGTTCTGCACGGCTCGCACCGCCGCACCGTAGTCCACCCGCTCAAAAATCTCTTCGGCGGTGACCATGGTGGTCGGAGCGGGTCTGGAGCTTGTAAATGTCATCCGTCGCAGACTATCGGGCGGCCTGCGTCCGCAGCACTGCCAGAATGGACTGTCGCCGTTTCAGCCTGGCGACACGTTTCACGGTGGCAAGAGGAGACAACGGCGTATGACTCACCAGGTGAGCACGACCAAACCGAGCACGGATAGCTACCGGGCCGCACGCGACCAGTTGCTGGCGCTGCGCAACGATCATGCCCGTGCCGCGCAGGAGTTTGAATGGCCCGACGTGGGGGAGCACTTCAACTGGGCCACCGACTGGTTCGACGTGCTCGCACGCGGCAACGACAAAATCGCTTTGTGGATCGTCGAAGAAGACGGCAGCGAGCAGAAGTTCAGTTTCGCCGAGATGGCGCAACGCTCCGACCAGGTGGCCACCTGGCTGGCCCGGCAGGGCGTGCAGCACGGCGACCACGTCATGCTCATGCTCGGCAACCAGCTCGAAATCTGGGAGGCGATGCTCGCCATTATGAAGGTCGGCGCGGTCATCATGCCGACCAGTGCCGTGCTCGCCGCTCATGACCTGACCGACCGGGTGCTTCGCGGCGGCGTCACCCATGTGATCGCGAACTCGTCCGATGCAGCCAAGTTCGACGATGTTCCCGGCGACTACACCCGCATCAGCGTCGGCGCCCCGCGCCCCGGGTGGGCCGACTTCGCGGACGCCTACGCGCTCACCCCGGAACCCATCGCGACGGTCGTGGCATCCGGTGACCCATCGCTGATCTACTTCACCTCCGGTACGACGAGCAAGCCCAAAATGGTGCTGCACTCGCAGACCTCCTACCCGGTCGGCCACCTGTCGACCATGTACTGGCTGGGCCTTCGCCCCGGCGACGTGCACCTCGCCATCAGCTCGCCCGGCTGGGGCAAGCACGCCTGGAGCTGCTTCTTTGCCCCGTGGATCGCCGAGGCGACCGTATTCGTCTACAACTACTCCAAGTTCGCTCCCAGCGCCCTCATCGCCCAGCTGCATCGAGCGAAGGTCAGCACGTTTTGCGCACCGCCGACGGTCTGGCGCATGCTCATTCAAGCGGATGTCGGCCCCCGGCCGGCCGCCCTGCGCGAGTTGCTCTCCGCCGGGGAACCGCTTAACCCCGAGGTCATTCGGCAGATCGACAACGGCTGGAAACTGACCATCCGCGATGGCTTCGGCCAGACCGAGACCACCGCCATCGTCGGAAACGGTCCCGGATCGGTGCTGAAGGCCGGGTCGATGGGCCTGCCCCTACCCGGCGTCTCGATCAAGCTGCTCGACCCGATCACCGAACTGCCCGCCGAGGAAGGTGAGATCTGCCTCGACCTGTCGACGAGCCCGGTCAACTTGATGACCGGCTACCACGGCGAACCCGACCTTACCGCGCACGCCATTCGCGGCGGTTTTTTTCACACCGGCGACGTCGCCGCAGTGGATGCCGACGGCTACCTCACTTTTATCGGCCGCACCGACGACGTGTTCAAGTCGAGCGATTACAAGGTGTCGCCGTTCGAGGTGGAGAGCGTGCTGCTCGAACACCCCGCGGTCGCCGAAGCCGCCGTGGTTCCCGCGCCCGATGCCACCCGGCTGAACATTCCCAAGGCGTATATCCACCTCGCCCCGGGCTGGGAGCCGACGGTCGAAACGGCCGAAGCCCTGCTTCGGCATGCCCGTACCGGCCTGCCCGCTTACATGCGGGTGCGCCGGGTGGAATTCTTCGAGCTGCCCAAGACCATCTCCGGAAAGATCCGCCGGGTCGAACTGCGCGAGCGCGAAGCCGACGCGGCAAAAGCCGGCACCCGGCTGCCGAATGAATGGCGCGACGACCAGTTTCCGGGGCTCACGCGCTAGGAGTCTGCTGAACAACTTTGGGTGTGGTTTCGCCTTTTTTAAGGCGCGCCTGCCGGGGGTTGGCTCGTGGTCGTTAAGACTGGGGTGATGCAGGG
>NZ_SOHG01000069.1:0-13583 GCF_004403155.1 Cryobacterium sp. Hh7
CCGAAGAAAAGTTAGGTCATACAAAACCCAGCCGCCAAAACCCGAGTTGACCAGCACTTCTGGAACTCTGACCGAGGCTAGCTAGGAAACTCCCGCTAGACCAACTCGGGCGCTTCGCATTCCGCGGCCGCGCGCACTGCCCCCGAAGCGACGAGCGCCACGACTCCCTCAATTTCGGGGGAGAGAAAGCGATCGTGGCCGGGCCCGGCGGCCACGGTGCGCACGAGGTCGCGTACCGCTCCGGTCGCGGCGCCCGGCTCAAGCGGTGCCCGCAGATCGAGCGAGCGAGCCGCCGTCATGATCTCGATCGCGAGCACCCGGCCGAGCCCGTCGAGCGAACGGCGCAGCTTGCGGGCCGCATGCCAACCCATCGAGACGTGGTCTTCCTGCATCGCCGACGAGGGAATCGAATCAACGGATGCCGGCACCGCCAGCCGTTTGAGCTCCGACACGATCCCGGCCGCTGTGTATTGGGCGATCATGAGCCCGGAGTCCACGCCCACCTCGTGCGCGAGGAACCGCGGCAGGCCCTTGCTGCGGCTCCCATCGAGGTGACGGTCGGTGCGTCGCTCACTCATGCTCGCGACATCCGCTGCGGCAATGGCGAGAAAATCGAGCACGTAGCCGAGCGGGGCGCCGTGAAAGTTGCCGTTCGACATAACTCGGCCGTCGACCGTGACAACCGGGTTGTCGATGGCGCTGTCCAGCTCGCGGCCGGCCACCAGGGCGGCGTGGGTGGCGGTGTCACGTGCGGCGCCGTGCACCTGCGGGGCGCAACGCAACGAGTAGGCGTCTTGCACCGAGGGATCCTCGGGGCCGGCGTGGCTCGCGACGAGCGGGGAGCCCTGCAGCAGTCGGCGCAGGTTGGCGGCGCTGTCGGCCTGGCCGAGCTGGGGCCGCAGTTGCTGCAGATCCGCCGCGAAGACAGCATCCGTTCCGAGCAGAGCCTCGACACTCATCGCCGCGGCGATGTCGGCGGTCACGAGCAGGCGGGCCAGGTCGTCGAGGGCGAGCACGAGCATGCCGAGCATGCCGTCGGTGCCGTTGATCAGGGCGAGGCCCTCTTTTTCGGCGAGCACGACCGGCCTGATGCCGGCTGTGGCGAGGGCGTCACCGCCGCCGAGCAGGGCGCCGCTGGCATCGCGCGCCTGCCCCTCGCCCATCACGACGAGCGCGCAGTGGGCGAGCGGCGCGAGGTCGCCGGAGCAGCCGAGCGAGCCGTATTCGTGCACGACCGGGGTTATTTGCGCGTTGAGCACGGCCGCGTAGGTCTCGGCGGTGGTCGGGCGCACTCCGGTTCGCCCGGTCATCAGCGTCGAAAGCCGCAGCAGCATGAGGGCGCGTACGACCTCGCGTTCCACTTCGGGGCCGCTGCCGGCGGCGTGCGAGCGCACCAGGCTCGCCTGCAGCTGCGCGCGCCGGTCGGAGGTGATGAACGTCGTCGCGAGGGCGCCGAAACCGGTCGAGATCCCGTAGTGCGGTTCGGTGTCAGCCGCGAGGGCATCGATGATGGTGCGGGTCGCTGCCACTTGCTGGAGGCTGGCCGGATCGAGGCTGACGCGCGCATTGTGCCTCGCGACGGCGATCACATCGGCGAAGGAAAGGGCGCCGGTTCCGACGACAACGGTGGCTGCGATAACGGATGCCCCGCTCTGGTCGTGCGCGGATGCGGAAGTCTGAGGCGTGGTCGTGAGGGTCATGGTTCGATTCGACACCCCCAGGGCCCCAGACGATAGGGCGCTATGCTGCTTCGTGTCCGGGATACCGGACGCGAAGTACTCGCCCTGAACGAACGCGGCAGCATTATCTTCGACTCGAAGTGGCAGCCGCTCGGCGAGGACGTGAAAGGAACGCCATGGCGACCGCATCGAAGGTTCCGGCCGCCGAAAGCACGCTGCGCGTGCTGACTCACCTCGCTGCGCAGCGCGGACCGACACCGGCGGCCGCCGTGGCCAGCGCTCTTGGCTTGCCGCGCTCGACCGTCTACCAGCTGCTCGATGTGCTCGTGGCGCAGGGGTTCGTCGTGCACCTGCCCGAGGAACACCGCTACGGACTCGGCATCGCCGCCTTCGAGCTGAGCACGGGATTCAGCCGCCAGGAGCCACTCTCCAGGCTCGGTCGCCCGTTGATTGCCCAGCTTGTCGACCGGCTGGGGGAGAGTGCGCACCTCGTGGTGCTGCACGGCCGCGACGTGATCTACCTGGTCGAAGAGCGCGCCGCGCACCGCCCCTCGCTCGTTTCCGACGTCGGCGTGCGGCTGCCAGCGCACCTCACGGCGAGCGGTCGCGCCCTGCTGGCGGCGCTTCCGGCGGCCCAATTGCGCGCCCTGTACCCCAGCCAGGCCGCGCTCGAGCAGCGCGACGGCCGGGGCCCGCGCTCCCGGCTTGAGTTGCGGGCGGTACTCGATCGAGTGCGAACCGACACCTACGCCACCGAAAATGGCGAAATCACGCCGGGCATCGCCTCGGTCGCGCTCGCCGTACGCGATCATGCGGGGTGGCCCGCCGCCGCGATCGCGGTGACCTTTGCGCGCGACCGCTTCCCGGACGACTACTGGCCGGCGCTCGCTGCAACCGTCGCGGCGACGGCCGCCGAGCTGTCCCGCCGCATCGGTGGCCGCCCGCGCTAACGCCCGGCCTCGCGGCACTTTTTAGAGATGCGGGCACTCGTTCCATTTGGTGCCTCGGTCTACAACGAGTGCCACGAGCCCGGTTCCGCCTGCAGGTGCTGCGACGGGCTAGCCCTGGCGGGCCTTCGCGCGGGGGTTGAGCTTGTTGATCACAAAGGTGCGACCGCGGCGCCGCACGATTTGCGATCCCGGAACCTTCTTGAGCGCCTTGAGGGAATTGCGTACCTTCATTTATTTCTCCATTGCTTATTGAGAACGAATATCAATTAGAGTAACAGGCATGCAGACAGAAACGTATCTTCGGGTGAATGTGGTGAGCGGCCTGGCCGGCGCCGGTAAATCCTCGGTGGCCCTGACCCTCGGGCGGCAGCCATTCGCCCTGACCACCTCCGTGTCCGATGCCCTGCGCACGGTGCTCACCGAGGTTGCCGACGCGGTGCCGGGCGGCCGGGGGGAGGCATGCGCCATTGATGTCTTCGTCGAAGCGCCAACCGCGGTGGGCCCGCTGGAAATTGCCAGTTCCCTCGTTGAGACCGGCGACTCGCCGGAGCGGCTGGCGAATGGGCATGCGGTGCGGCTCGGTGACCTCATCACCGTGCTCGATGCCGGGCGATTCTGGGCTGACCTGCGCAGCGAAGCCCTCGCGCCCGTCCCGGAAGAACACGACGTCAACTTCTCCGATACCCACGACGATCCCGACCGCACCGTCGGCGACGTATTGATCGAGCAGGTCGAGTGGGCCAGCATCGTCGTGATCAATAAGACCGACCTCGTGCACGCCCGCGACGCTGCCGATATTCGGGACTTCGTGCGCCTGCTCAACCCGGCCAGTCACGTCGTGTTTGCCGAACACGGCCGCGGCAGCGCCGAGAGCTGGCCGGTGCCGCGCCGGGACATGTTCGCCTGGCTGCAACGCAGTCCCGGCTGGGTGCGACAGCTCAACGGTGCCGCCCTGCTCTCACGCAGTCCGCAGGGGCTGATCTGTGTCGTCTACCGTGACGTGCGCCCGTTCCATCCGCTGCGCCTGGCCGAATTCTTTCGTGACCGCGCCGAGGAGTCGGGTGAGATCCTGCGTTCCCGTGGCCTGTTTCGCCTCGCCACTCGGCCGTCGACGGTCGGCTCGTGGAGCAGTGCCGGCCCCACGATCACCTTCGAACCGACCGGCATGCAGAGCCATGACCCGGATTCCCCGCTAGGCCAGGAGATCGCCTTCTTCGGACGTGACCTCAACGCCCGTCTACTCAGCGCCAACCTCGATGCCTGCCTGCTCACCGACGCTGAATTTCTCGCCGGACCCATGTTCTGGAACACCCTGGCCGACCCGTTCCCCGCCTGGGTGCTCGAAAGCGCCGCCTGAGTTACAGGCTCTTGGCGAAGCAGACGCTGAACTCTTCGCCGATGTACTGGCCGAACAAGTCGATCTGTTCGTAGCCGCGACCGCGGTACAGCGCCATAGCCGCGTGTTGCAGTGGGCCGGTTTCCAAGGCGAGAGAGCGGATACCGCGGCCAGCGGCATCCGCTTCGATGCGGTCGAGCAGGCGGCCGGCTATACCGCGCCCCCGAACCTCGTCGTAAACGAACAGTCGCTTCAGCTCGGCAGTCAGATCGGAGCCGAGTGGAATCAGGGCGGCCATGCCGCAGGCTGCGCCGTCTTCGTCCCTGGCCACGTAGACGGCAACGCCCGGGCGTTCGAGCTGGTCGGTGCTGAGCAGAAAGCTGTTCTCCTCCGGGTAGAGGGAGTGCGCGAAGACGGTGCCGGCCGCCAACAGCGCCTCAACGTCGGCCTGACGCGGCGGCTCGATACTGATCGAAATGGTCATGTCCTCAGAATAGAGCGAGGCAATGTGTACCTATCTGCGTGACTTTTCAGGAGGCATAGGGTAACGTCGATAGGTCGGCTCTTGACACCGCGCTGTGCGCGGATGGGTTTGTAAGTCAAGTTGGGCCGGTTTCCCAGTAATCCGCTGGTGAAAAATCACTGTATGTGAACGGCCCCGACCACAGATTGCTCGGGTTCTCAGTTACGTCGCGTGTGCGATGTTGTTCTGCCATGTACTGAACACAACCCAGAGATATCTTTATGCCTCAAGGCAATTCGCACAACTCCACCGTCGGTCGTGGCGGTAAGAACTTCGATCCCAAGTACGCCTCCAAGGGCGGATCGGGCCACGGCGGTTCCAACAACGCCGGCAGCAAGAGCCCCGGACACCGCGGATACCGCGCTGACGAGGGTGCCCCCAAGAAGCAGCGCTGGAATGCAGACGAGCGCGCCGCGCGCTCGAACGAGCGTCCCTCGAGCGAACGTCCGGCCTACGGCTCGCGTTCCGTTCGCCCCGAAAACGGCGGCCGCACCAACACCGAGCGCAACGAGCGCCCGACCTACAACAACGACCGTCCGGCTCGCACCGAGCGTCCGTCCTATGGTGACCGTGCTCCGCGTACCGACCGTCCGGCCTACAACAACGACCGTCCGTCGTATGGTGACCGCAACAGCGCTCCCCGTACGGAGCGTCCGTCCTATGGTGACCGTGCTCCGCGTACCGACCGTCCGGCCTACAACAACGACCGTCCCTCCTACGGTGACCGTGCTCCGCGTACCGACCGTCCGGCCTACAACAACGACCGTCCGGCTCGTACCGAACGTCCGTCCTATGGTGACCGCAACAGCGCTCCCCGTACCGAGCGTCCGTCCTACGGTGACCGTGCTCCGCGCACCGACCGTCCCGCCTACAACAACGACCGTCCGGCTCGTACCGAACGTCCCTCCTACGGTGACCGCAACAGCGCTCCTCGCACCGAGCGTCCGTCCTACGGCGACCGCGCCCCGCGCAGCTTCGAAGACCGCGCCCCGCGCCGCTCCAACGATGACCGCCCGCCCCGTCGCGACTTCGGTAACGACCGTCCCAGCGACGGCGACAGCAAGTTCTACCCGAAGCGCAGCGAAGAGGGTGTCAAGCCCACCTTCGCCGGTGGCGAAGACGTCGTCCTCGAGCGTCTCGAAGCCATTGCAACGACCGCGTCCGACGTTGTCGGCGTAACCTTCGGCGATCTCGGCCTCGGCGAGAACATCGTTCGCGAGCTCGCCACCCTCGGCGCTCCGGCCCCGTTCCCGATCCAGGCCGCGACCATCCCCGACGTTCTCGCCGGTCGCGATGTGCTCGGCCGTGGCAAGACCGGATCCGGCAAGACCATCGCCTTCGCTGCTCCCTTGGTTGAAAAGCTCATGGAGAACAACGGCGCCAAGGATCGCAAGCACGCCCGCAAGCCGCGCGCGCTCATCCTGGCCCCGACCCGTGAGCTCGCGCTGCAGATTGACCGCACCGTGCAGCCCATCGCCCGCAGCGTCGGCCTCTTCACCACCCAGATCTACGGCGGAGTTCCGCAGCACCGTCAGGTGAGCGCCCTCCAGCGCGGCGTCGACATCATCGTTGGCACCGCCGGACGCATCGAAGACCTCATCGACCAGGGTCGCCTGGACCTGAGCGAAGTCGTTATCACCGTGCTCGACGAGGCCGACTACATGTGCGACCTCGGATTCCTCGAGCCCGTGCAGCGCATTCTGCGTCAGACCAAGGCCGGCGGCCAGAAGTTGCTCTTCTCCGCCACCCTCGACAAGGGCGTTGCCTCGCTGGTCAAGGAATTCCTGACCAACCCGGCCGTGCACGAGGTCGCCGGCGAGGACCAGGCGTCCTCCACGATCGACCACCGCGTGCTCGTCATCGAACACCGCGACAAGAGCCGCATCATCGAAGAGCTCGTCAATCGTGAGGGCAAGACGCTCATCTTCAGCCGCACCCGGGCCTACGCTGAGCAGCTCGCCGACCAGCTCGAAGACGCCGGAGTCAAGGCCACCAGCCTGCACGGTGACCTCAACCAGGCCCGTCGTACCCGTAACCTGCAGATGCTCACGAGTGGCCGGGTCAACGTGCTCGTCGCAACGGATGTCGCTGCTCGCGGAATCCACGTTGACGACATCGACCTGGTCATCCAGGCCGACGCCCCCGACGAGTACAAGACGTACCTGCACCGTGCCGGCCGGACCGGCCGCGCGGGCAAGACCGGAACCGTCGTGACGCTCATCCCCAAGCAGCGCAAGCGCCGCATGGACGAGCTGCTCGACCGTGCCGAGATTGACGCGAGCTACACCTCCGCCACCCCCGGTGACGCGGCTGTACGCGAACTCGCCAACATCTAGCATCCGTTTGAACTAAAAGGGGCACTCGCCAACCGGCGGGTGCCCCTTTTGTGTGCCCGCCACCGCGTCGGTGGGTTGCCGAACCCGCCCGCATCTGCCAGAATTACTTTCCGAACGGTCGGTAACTTATTCCCCGTTCCCGCACGCACACGCAGACACCGTCGTCAGGAGAGAATATGGCTGAGGCCTACCTCGTTGGAGGAGCACGCACCCCCGTAGGCCGGTACGGCGGAGCCTTGGCCTCGGTTCGTCCCGATGACCTCGCCGCGCTCGTCGTCGGCGAGGCCGTGCGTCGCGCCGGTATCGACCCCGGCCTGATCGAAGAGATCATCTTCGGCGCTGCCACCCAGGCCGGCGAAGACAACCGCAACGTCGCCCGCATGGCAGGGCTGCTCGCCGGGCTGCCCGACCACGTACCCGGAATTACCGTCAACCGGCTCTGCGCCTCCGGAATGTCCGCCATCACGATGGCCGCCCAGGCGATCCGCGCCGGCGACGCCGACCTTATAATCGCCGGCGGCGTCGAATCAATGACCCGCGCACCCTGGGTGCAGGCCAAGCCCGAGCGCCCCTGGGCCAAGCCCGGCGCCCAGTTCGACACCTCCATCGGCTGGCGGTTCGTCAACCCCAAACTCGCCGCCCGCGACAAGGCCACCTTCTCCATGTCGGAGACGGCCGAGGAGGTCGCCCGGCTCGACGGCATTACCCGCTTAGAAGCGGATGCCTTCGCCCTCCGCAGCCATCAGCGCGCCGCTGCCGCGATCGATGCTGGCCACTTCGTTGACGAAATCGTCGGCGTGCCCACCAAAAAGGGCGAGGTACTCGTCGATGAGGGCCTGCGCCGGGACACCACCCTCGAGGGCCTCGCCGCCCTGCGCCCCATCGTCGCGGGCGGCTCCGTCGTCACGGCCGGCAACGCGAGCTCGCTCAACGACGGCTCCTCTGCGATTCTGGTCGCGAGCGGTGAGGCCGTGAAAAAGTACGGCCTGACGCCGCGCGCCCGCGTCGTCGTCGGCGCGAGCGTCGGCCTGGCCCCCGAGATCATGGGCCTCGGCCCGGTCGTCGCCACCCAGCGTGCCCTCGAGCGCAGCGGCCTCGACATCGCTGACCTCGGGGCGATCGAGCTCAACGAAGCCTTCGCCACCCAGTCCATCGCCTGCATCCGTCGCCTCGGCCTCGATGAGGAGATCGTCAACCGGGATGGCGGGGCGATCGCGCTCGGGCATCCGCTGGGATCGAGCGGAGCGCGCCTGGTCGTGACCCTGCTGGCCCGCATGGAACGGGAAAATGCCGGGCATGGCCTCGCCACGATGTGCATCGGCGTCGGCCAGGGCTCGGCCCTCATTCTGGAGCGTGTCTGATGTCTATTTCTGAACTTGAACTTGAACTCGGCGATCGCGGCGAATCCGGCGTCCCCGACCGCGTCGGCGTTCTCGGCGGCGGGCGCATGGGCGCCGGCATCGCCCACGCCTTCCTGCTCGCCGGGGCCCACGTGTCCCTCGTCGAACGCAACGACAGCGAAGCGGATGCCGCGCGCGAGCGCGTGCTGCGCGCCGTCGACGCGAGCATTGCCCGCGGGGCCACCGGCGAGACCCGCTCGGAGCTTGAGGCCCGCCTCGCCGTCGGCGCCGATTTTGCCCTGTTCAGCGACCGGGAGCTCGTCGTCGAGGCCGTTCCCGAGGTGCGGGCGCTCAAGATCGAGGCCCTGCAGAAGGTCGAGGCGCAGCTTCCCACCGACGCCGCCCTCGCCAGCAACACCTCGTCGATCTCCATCGACGACCTCGCCGACGAGCTGAAACGGCCGGCCCGCTTTCTCGGCCTGCACTTCTTCAACCCGGTGCCCGCCTCCAACCTGGTCGAACTCGTCACCGGCAGCGCCACCTCGCCCGAATTGGTAGCGGATGCCCAAAGCTGGGTCTCCGCCCTCGGCAAGACTCCGATCACCGTCAGCGATGCCCCCGGATTCGCCTCCTCCCGGCTCGGAGTGGCCCTCGGCCTCGAAGCCATCCGCATGCTCGAAGAGGGAGTCGCGAGCGCCTCGGATATCGACGCCGCCATGATGCTCGGCTACAAACATCCGGTTGGACCGTTGAAACTGACCGACCTGGTCGGGCTCGACGTGCGGCTCGGAATCGCCGAATACCTGCACAAACAGCTCGGCGCCCGCTTCGAACCGCCGGCGCTGCTGCGCAAACTCGTAGCCGAGGGCAAGCTCGGCCGCAAGTCCGGCCAGGGCTTCTACCACTGGGACGAGGCCTGATGCCCGCCCCGACCACGCAAGGCACTCTCGAAAACGCACCCAATCCGTTGGTCGAGCCTGTCGAGACCGCCATTCCGACAACGCGACCCATCCTCGAAAACGCACCTCATCCCACCGCCAAGGAGGCGCCCATGACGACCATTCTGCCCAGCTACGTTCAGGGAGCCTGGTGGACCCCGACCGATGCCTCGACCGGTACCGACGTCTGTGACGCCTCGACCGGCGAGGTCGTCACCCGCGTCAGCACCCACGGCCTCGATCTGGCCGCCGCGCTCCACTACGCGCGCACGGTCGGCCAAAAATCGCTCGGGGAGCTTACGTTTCACCAGCGTGCCGTGCTGCTCAAGCAGATGGCGCTGCTGCTGACCGAGCGCAAGCAGGAGCTCTACGCGCTCTCCAGCCGGACCGGCGCCACCAAGGTCGACTCCTGGGTCGACATCGACGGCGGAATCGGCGTGCTGTTCAGCTACTCATCCAAGGGCCGCCGTGAACTGCCCAACGCCCGTGTCTACGTCGACGGACCGGTCGAGCCGCTCTCCAAGGACGGCTCCTTCATCGCCCGCCATATTTACTCCCGCCTGCCCGGCGTGGCCGTGCAGATCAACGCCTTCAACTTTCCGGTCTGGGGTGCCCTGGAGAAGTTCGCGCCGGCCTTCCTCGCCGGGGTGCCGACCCTGGTCAAGCCCGCGACCCCCTCCGGCTACCTCGCCGAAGCCTTCGTGCGTATCCTCGCCGACTCCGGCCTGCTGCCCGCGGGCTCGCTGCAACTCGTCTCCGGCAGCGTGCCGACCCTATTCGACGACGTGCGCCTCGGCGACCTCGTCGCCTTCACCGGATCGGCCTCCACCGCCGAGAAGCTGCGCGCGAGCGACTCCGTGCAGACCGGGGGAGTGCGCTTCACCAACGAGACCGACTCGATCAACGCCTCGGTCCTTGGAACGGATGCCGTCACCGGCACTCCCGAATTCGACGCCTTCGTCAAGCAGGTCGTCACCGAGATGACGGTCAAGGCCGGCCAGAAGTGCACCGCCATCCGCCGCGTGATCGTGCCGCGCGCGGCTATGGATGACGTCGTCGCGGCCGTGCAGGCGCGCATCACCGAGCGCATCGTGCTCGGCGACCCGCGCGCCCAGGGCGTCACCATGGGCCCGCTCGCCTCCACCGCGCAGCGCCTCGAAGTGCTCAAGCAGGTCGCCCGCCTGCAGGCCGCCGGCGGCGAACTCGTCGTCGGTCAAACGGATGCCCCCGCCGTTCTGCACGCGGACGGCACGACCGGGTTTGCTCCCGACGGCGCTTTCGTCGAGCCGCTGCTGCTGCGCTTCGACGATGCGTCGGCCGCCGCCGTGCACGAGGTCGAGGCCTTTGGCCCGGTCTCGAGCGTGCTCGGCTACGACACCATCGATGAGGCCATCGCCCTCGTTCGGCGCGGCGGCGGATCGCTCGTGACCAGCATCGCCACGCACGACCCGTCAGTGGCCGTCGCCCTGATGACCGGCATCTCGGCCTTCAACGGTCGGGTACTCGTGCTCGACCGTGACGACGCCCGCACCTCGACCGGGCACGGTTCGCCGGTGCCGCAGCTCGTGCACGGCGGCCCAGGCCGGGCCGGCGGCGGCGAAGAGCTCGGCGGCATCCGCGCGGTGCTGCACCACATGCAGCGCACCGCCATTCAGGGCTCACCCGAGATGTTGACGGCCATCACCGGAATCTGGCACCAGGGCGCGTCGGCGCGAGCCGGCGACACGCATCCGTTTCGAAAGAGCCTGGCCGAGCTCGTAATCGGCGACCAGATCGTCTCGGACTCGCGCACGGTGACCCTCGAGGACATCGAGACCTTCGCCCAGTTCACCGGCGACACCTTTTACGCCCACATGGACGAGGAGGCGGCCGCAGCCAACCCGTTCTTCCCTGGCCGGGTGGCGCACGGCTACCTGCTCGTCTCCTGGGCCGCTGGCCTGTTTGTCGATCCGGCACCCGGGCCGGTACTCGCGAACTCCGGCCTCGAGAACCTGCGTTTCGTCACGCCGGTCTCGCCGGGCGACAGTATCCGCGTCGCGCTTACCGCGAAGCAGATCACTCCGCGCGAGACCGACGAGTACGGCGAGGTGCGCTGGGATGCCGTGCTGACCAACCAGAACGACGAGCTGGTTGCGTCCTACGACGTGCTCACCCTGGTTGCCAAGCACTAACTTCCATCATCTCCAACAGCTGGCCCGCGCATCGAGCGCGGGCCCGCAGTCGTGAGCTCGGTCCGCGGTCGGGCGCGCCCCTCGGTCGTGATTGAGCCCGCTCGCTACGCGGGAACCGGCACGGTGGTTCCGCGCGTGGACGCCCGGGCGGTGACGGTGGTCCTGGGTCGCGGCGACAGAGGAGTGTCCGGCATGGAGTCGTCCTCGCTCACTATGACCAGTCCTTGGGCGCTGTTGGCCGAACGGCTCAGGTCTTCGATCCACTGGCGGTTGAGGGTGGCCGCCCGACCTCCCACGAACTTGAAGTAGAGCGGAATAGCGGGATTGAGCCAGATCGAACTGCGCCCGGACCCCACCTCGGCGGAATCGCGCCAGGACAGCAGAACGCTCTCGCCGCGGCGCAGCTTCTGAACGATCACCATTTGCAGGTGTGCCAGGGTGCGGTCGTCGATCTCCACGATGACTCGGTCATAGGTAAGAGAGCCCATGAGTGCCTTCCAATCAAATTCAGCAATGTCGCTCATGTCAGTATCTCGGCCGCGTCAGGAGAGCACTAGAGGCCAACGGCCCCACCTGACCCCCCAGTTCGTCCGGGGCCCGGGGCCGGAACCTGAGCCCAGCTTACAAACTGGGCCCGCGTTCGTAAGGTGGGCCCGGCATCCGCTCAGCACTAGCGTGATTCAACCGGCGTCGTCGTCTGTGGTGCCGGCGCGAACGCGCGCGATCGTCTCCCACGCCGCCACGGCAACCAGAATGACCGAGGTCGCGACGCCCAGCCCGAGCGGAGTCACGAGGGCGGCGGCCGCACCGGCCACGGCGAGCACGGCAATTCCGACGACGTGCGAGATGAGCACGGTGCGCGCGACGATCCAGCGAAACAGCAGCAGCCCGACGAGGTAGAACAGCGGCCCACCGACCAGGGTGACGGCAACCGGAAGCGTCATGACATCCTCCGGATGCTCGAGCACTGATTTGTCCGCGACCGAGGTCAGCACGATTCCGGCGATGACGATCGCGTGCACGTAGGTATAGGCGAGTCGAGCGATGCGGCCCGGCTCGCTCGACGCGGCGATCGCCTTGCTCCCGGCACGCTCCCCGTGATCGAAATAGAGCCACCACATGGCCACGCCGTTCACAAAGGCGAGAAACAGACCGGCAATCCCCAAAGCGGATGCCTCCTGGTCGACAAATGCAAACCCGGTCACCAAAAAGGACTCGCCGATCGCGATGATCACGAACAGGGCGCTACGCTCGGCAATATGCGGGCCGGAGACATCCCAGTCGTCGACACCGGGTGCTTTCAGCCCGGGAACGCGAAACCCGAGGCTCGCGGACCCGTACTCGATGGCGAGGGCGATGAGCCAGGCCGGCAGGCGATAGGTCAGCGGCAGCAGCGCCCCGACGATCCAGAAGGCGCCGGCTGCCGACAGCCAGAGCAGAATGCGCAAAAACGTCGCGTGCAGGGCCGGATCGTGCCGGGCGAGGGCGAGCACCATGAACACCGTGCGCCCGAGTTGCAAGGCCACATACGCGATGGCGAAGATCAGCCCCTGGTCACCGAAGGAATCGTAGATTGAGGTACTGATCACGAGACCCACGAGGGAGAGGCCGATGACGACACCGCGCACCGGCAGCCTGGCCGGATCGAGCCAGTTGGTCACCCAGGTCGTATATACCCAGAGCCACCAGAGGGCGAGCACGAGAATGATCGACTCCAGTGCACCCACCCAGGACTGGTTGGCATACAAATAGCGCGAGAGCTGAGTCAGCGCAAAGACGAAGATGAGGTCGAAAAACAACTCGATGTAGGTGACGCGCTCGCTGCGCTCGGTGTCCTCCGGCCGCAGCAGGCTTCGCCGAAACCCGAGACGCAGAATCCAGGCGCGATGCTCAAGCGGATGCTGCTGCGTCGTCTTAGATGATCGGCTCACGTCCCCAGTCTCCCGCAAGCCCCCGACATCCGCAGTTCCAATTCCGCCTCACTTACGTTCCGGGCCCGGAACCCGGGCCCAGCCGATAACCGGGGCCCGCCTTCACAGGGTGGGCCCGGTGGGTGAGTGAATGACGTGGGCCCGTTGGGGTGGGTGGCTGCCGAGTACGGCCCAGCGTCCGAGCCCGGGCCCGGACGCTGGGCCCATGTTCTATCGTGGGCCCGCCTTCACAGGGTGGGCCCGGCTTCCGAGCTAGGTATGGGGAGTTGGGTGCGGAGCGGGGCGACACGCCCGGGTGGGGGGCGTTTTGACGGGTGGGTGGTCTGGCCGTAATGTATCTATACGTACCCCAAAGGTGCGGAAAGCCGCAGTGCTTCCC
>NZ_SOHG01000013.1:0-15238 GCF_004403155.1 Cryobacterium sp. Hh7
AATCTCAGCCCAATCATCCAATTTGATCACCTTCCATAATGGTTGGTGGCCCTGTTTTCAGTTGGCGCTTTTGGCCCTGTTTTCAGTCGGCGTTAACAAGGACAGACATCCAGAACTTGGCGCCCTCACCGCCAGTGCCGGCCCACAACCCGAGAATATCCTTCTCACCGTCCAAGGTCACGCCGATGGCCGCGTAGATGGGCCGGTTGGCGACCTGCCCGTCTCGGATCTTTACCACGATCGCATCGATGAAGATCGCCGCGTAAACCGGGCAGTTTCTACTGGTCGTTGCGAATCCCGAGCAGGGAGAAACCAATGGTCAGATTTGCACCGAACAAGATGCCGGCAGCGGTTAAGCGTCGTTACTTCGTATTGATTCGCCAGGGCCTGTCGGGGTCTGAGGCGGCCCGACAGGTCGGAGTGTCGCTCAGTTGCGGATCGTTGTGGTTCATCGATGCTGGCAGTATGACTGTCGTCGAACGCGTCCCCATCTGTTCCCGCTATTTCTCTCAGGACGACCGAATCGAAATCGGAGACGGCCTCGCCGCAGGCGAGGCCGTGAAAAAGATCGCTGTCCGGATTGGGAAAAGCTTCCAGAGCGTCTATCGAGAGATCGCACGCAACCGCAAGGCCGACGGCTCATACCAGCCCTGGTTCGCCCACAACCGGGCGCATCTGCAGCGCAAGCGGCCGAAGGTCCGCGTCTTCGAGGAGGTCCCAGCTCTTCGAAGCATCGTTGCAGTGAAACTTGCGAAACGATGGTCGCCGGGCCAGATCAGCAGATGGCTGAGACGACGCTATCCGAACAAACTAACCTGGCACGTCTGTCCTGAGACGATCTACGACGGTGTGTATCGCGGGCTGATCATCGTGGCCACCCCCGCGAGCCTGCGCACGGGACGCACGTACCGGCACCGTCGCGGGCGCGGCAGATCCAAAGACGGTTCACTGAAGCAGTCCACCAAAATGTGCTCCATCCACGAACGCCCAGCACACGTCGAATCCCGGCTCCAAGCCGGGCATTGGGAAGGAGACCTCATCTTGGGCACCAGTAACGGCTCAGCAATTGCCACGCTCGTGGAACGCAAGACCCGCATGACGATCCTCGTCTTCCTCCAGAGCGACCACAGCGCACAAACCGTCGGTGACGCACTCATCGGTGCGTTCTCGAGCCTGCCGTCGTCGCTCCGACGCACGCTGACATGGGATCAAGGCAACGAAATGTTCCATCACAAGCGCATCGAGACGAAGACTGGGCTTCGTATCTACTTTGCCGACCCGCACTCGCCGTGGCAGCGAGGGACCAATGAAAACACCAATGGGCTCCTGCGCCAATACTTCCCGAAGGGGACTGACCTCAGCCAGTGGGACCAAGATCACCTCAACGCTGTGGCCGACGAACTTAACGGTCGACCCAGAGCCTGCCTCAAAGACCGCACACCCCACCAGGCCATGAGACGATTAGGACACAGAACTAAGGCACACACGATTCGCAACGACCCCTAGAAACTGCCCCGCGTCCAACGGGCGTGACTGCCACGTCTGCATCTCCTCGATCACCTTGTCCGTGATGCGGGAAATGGTCTCTTTCGATACCTGCGCGCCGTGGATCTGGTTGAAGTGCGCGCTGATCTCGCCGGTCGTGAGACCGCGTGCATACAAGGACAGCACGATCTCATCGACGCCAGTCAAACGTCGTTGTCGTTTGGGCACGATCACCGAAGTGAACGTGGCGCCCCGATCACGGGGCACCTGAATGGTCACCGGCCCCGTCGACGGCCTGATCACCGTTTTGGTGCGGGTCCTATTGCGCACGTTCGAGTCGTCACACTCGTCCGGCGCACGGTTCTTTTCATGACCGAGGTGATCGGTCATTTCCTCGTTCAGCGCGGCCTCAAGAAATGTTTTCGTGAACTTGCCCAGCAGCCCATCAGGACCGTCCAGGGCCAGGCCCTGCTCTTTGGCCAGGCGCACCTATTCCTTCGCCGCCACCGCCTCACGAGTGGGCTCAGATTTCGTTTTCTTCGTCACAGCATCAAGTGTCGTCATCACGGCACCTCTCCCGCCAGACCTAAGTCCAGCGCGTCAGGCCGGAGACACCGTTTAAGAGACAGCCCCGACCAATCCGCCGTTGTTCAAGCAGCAGTGCGAGGCGGTCGGTATCGGCAGGATCGGGGGGTCGAAAAGGGCCAAGGCTTTCGTCGACGAGTTGCGGCGCTCCGGCGTGATCGAATAGCTAGCGATGTCCGCGGATGTCGGGACGGAGCGCCGCCGTTGAGTGCCCGCGGAGCGCGCCGAGCCAGAGACCTGTCCCGTAGGCGAGGTCGTCGGCTCGGCGTGCGATCCCGAAGCGCACGATGTCGAGTTGCGGTTTTGTGCGTCGGTAGTCGAGGACGACGTCGAGTATGGCGGCGGCGATCGTTGCCCGGCGTACCCGTCGGGAGATGATGCTGCCGAGCACCGCGATTGGCCACCAGTGCCGCGTGAGCAGGGCCATCGTCTGCGAAACCGATGCGGCGACGCCGGTGGCTGTCAGCTCGATACCGATACGCAGCGGATGCTCATGGCGGGATAGCTTGCGCGAGATGCGCACTGCGGCAACGGCCGAAATTCCGAGGGCGAGAGGAACCGACCAGGCCCGCTGGGCGAGCAACGCCACGATGACGCCGACGCTCCAGGGCGCGAGGATCGCCGGGGCGATGTTGCCTGGATGTCGGAGTGCCAGTGCGTGGCCGCCCGTGCCATAGAACGCTTTGCGCTTGGCCCAGTCGGGAAACGTGACTCGGTGTTCATGGGCGCTCGTCGTGGCCGGTTCGTAGCGCACCCTCCAGCCCTGTTCGACGAGTGTCCAAACGAGGTCGACGTCTTCGCCGACTCGCATACCGTCGCTGAACCCGGCGCCGAGGGCTTCGACACGGGCCACGACGAAAGCCGTTGACACCCACGACACCCGCGCGCGAGGCCGCACCGTGGCGGGAGTCGGTCCGAGGTCGAGCGATGACCGTGCGTCCTCGTAACGAGAGATCCAGTTGACTCGGGTCGACAACTGGAGTCCGATCACTCGCGGGGCGACGAGGGCAACCCTGGGATCAACGAAGTGCCGGAGCAATGTTGCTACAGCACCGTCGGTGACGACCATGTCGTTGTCAACGAACACCACATAGGTCGTCTGCACCAATCGCAGCCCCGCATTACGTGCGCCGGCCGGACCCAAATTCTCGGGCAGAGCGATGAAACGAGCTCCGGCTGCGGCGGCGATCTTTTTCACCTCGCTTGGATCGGGCGAAGCATCGTCGACGACGATGACGGATTTGTGTGGCCCAATGCTCGCGAGGAGGCGGTCGAGGGATTGCGGCCGACCGTAGGTTGGAATCACGTAGGTGACGTCGCTCTCATCCGCTGCCGGGAGCGTGTCGAGTACCGGATCGGCCATGCCAATTTCGAGCAGCTTGTCCACGAGGGCACCCGAGCCGGCACGGTCGACGGCCAGGCGGCGCCCGGCGAACATTCTGACGGCGGCCCGGGAGAGATAGATTGCGCGGGTCGGGGAGCCGCCGACCAAGGATCGGCCTTGGTCACGCACTGTGACCGTGCGGTTGAGTTCGACCGTGAAACCGGGCGGGAGCGAGGCGACGGGCGGCTTCATGCTCGATCTTCCGTGGCGACAGGTGCCGGTACTGTGCACCGGTCGGGGTCGCGGAGGCAACCGCGGGGGTCGATGGACTCGCCGAGGATCCGGCGCTGCACACCGTCGCACATCTCAGCCATGAGGGCAGCGCCGGTCATGGCGGTGGCTCCGGTCGGGTCGCCCAAAATCCCGGTCGGCGACACCGCTCGCACGCCCTCCGACGCGAGCCGGCTAAAAAGGGCAGACATCGGCGTCGTCGCGCCAGGTACAACCAATGCCAGATCGACCAACTTGGCGTCGAGATGCAGCAGAATCGATGTCTCGGTGATTCCGGCGTGGGCATGTCCCCGGGCAACCGTGCACGGAGCCCAGGCAACAGTGTGACCTTCGTCCCGGAGCAGAGAAACGGATGCGGTGAGCGCAGCAAGGTTTCCGCCATGGCCGTTGACGAGCACAATGCGACCAGCCCAGGTCGACAGGGAGCGCACCAGTTCGATAATCATCGTCGTGAGCGCTTCGGTGCCGATCGACACGGTTCCCGGAAAATCCTGGTGCTCACCACTCGCCCCGTACTGCAGGGCGGGGGCGACGACGACCGAATGCCCCCTGATGGTCAGATCCGCGGCGACTCGCTCTGCCACCGCCGAGGCGATTATGGTGTCGGTGGAGAACGGCAGGTGTGGTCCGTGCTGCTCCGTCGACCCGAGGGGTACGAGCACGACTGGGGTCGGCGGCAGCGATGGCCAGGTGCTATACGCCAATTCACCGTGCACTTGTGACCCCTCGTTCGACTTCTAGTCTGGCCCCGAAAAGTACCGGGCGCCGCCGCCGTGGCGGTGACGTGAATGATGGTGACGTGATTATTGCCGGGTCGTTGCCTCGACGTTGCTCAGTGTCGCGCCCAGGGTGCGCGAGAACGTCGGCGGGATGTAGAAGTCTGCAGGTGATAGCTCGTGGATTGAATCATGGCCAAGGCCGAGAACGGCCGAGTCAAGTCCGCCGCGCAGAATGTCGAGTACGTTCTCGACTCCGGCCTGGCCATTTGCAGCGAGGCCCCACAGATAAGCGCGGCCGATCATGACCGCGCGCGCACCGAGCGCGAGGGCCTTGGCCACGTCGCTGCCCCGACGGATGCCACCGTCAAGCACAATTTCCACGTCGCCGCCAACGGCTTCGACGATCGACGCGAGCATACGGATCGTCGCCGGTGTTCCGTCGAGGTTGTTGCCGCCGTGATTGGACACGGAAATGGCGGTTACACCCGCGTCGACGGCTCGATGGGCGTCGTCGATGCGGGTGACGCCCTTGAGCATGAAGGGTCCTCCCCAGGTTTCGCACATCCAGGCGACGTCCTCCCAGGAGGGTGGTGGCGTCTGCATCCACTCGTAGTAGGCGCCGAAGAATGTTGGTGCAGTGCCGCCGGGAGGAGTGAGATTGGGAGCGGTGAGGTCGGGGATATGCCCGGACTTCGCGAAGCGCAGAAGCCATTGTGGGTGGGGGAGCACGTTGGGCGCGAAATTGATCATTGTCTTCAGGCTCATCTTTTCCGGAATCTGCGGGCTGCCCCAGTCGCGACCGTTGGAGAAGGACCAATCGAGGGTGGCGATGAGTCCCTTGGCGCCGGCGGCCCGCGCCCGGTCCATTCGCTGCACCATCGATTCTCGCGAACCCGACCAGTACATTTGGAAGAACGTGTTCGGGTTGGCAGCAATTACGTCTTCAACAGGTTTGCTGGCGAACGAACTCAGGCCCATGATGGTGCCGCGGTTAGCGGATGCCCGGGCAACGGCCACTTCACCGTCGGGGTGCACAGCCTGCACACCTGTGGGGGAAATGATGACCGGCAAAGAAATGGGTATGCCCATCACTGTTGTCGTGAGATCGCGCACCGCCTGGTGCCCGGCGACATGCGGTGCGAAGCCGAGTTCGCCAAACGCTGCCATGTTGTCGTCGATGGTCAGCCCGCGCTCAGACCCCGCAACGAGAGCCCCGTAGACGGAGGAGGGAAGTACTCTCTTCGCTCGTCGCTGTGCCTCGGCAACGGTTTCGAACCATGCGTTTTTTGCCATGGGGGTTCCTGCTTTCTAGTATTCGTTTTAGGTTCTAAAGAGTCGACCGATAGCCGGAGCGACATCGCGGTGGGTGCGCACGAGATGAGCGGTTCCATGCCCGGCAGTCGCGAGCTGGCGGCCCACCGCGATGTCTTTTTCACCGCTCACGTCGATGAGTACGTCGAGTCGCCCCAGCCGGACCGCGCTCTCCCGTGGATCCGGACCCGCATTATGCACACAGTCCGACAACAGAATCACGCGTGCCTCCCGTGTTGGTACCTGCGCCAGCTGACGCGCCGCGAGTTCGAGTGGGAAGGCGATGTTCGTGAGCCCGCGGGCGGGCATCTGCAAGATGGAACTGAGCAGATCCATCGGCTTCACCTCCCGGCCGAGACCGAGCAGGATGGCCGCGTCCGACCAGAATGCGATGACGGCCAGGGAATCGTGCTGGAGTTCACCCGCGAGGGCACCGACCGTCGCGGCGGCGGTCTGCACTCGCTCGCCTTTCATTGATCCGGACACATCGACGAGCAGCACTACCGACCGGCGGGTGCGAATGCGCTCCCGCACGATGATGTCTTCGTCTTCCGGAATTGGGTGTTCGGCGAGCATCTCGATCGTGCGATCGAGATCGATCTCGTCCGACCCGGCCCGATAGGGCAAACTCTCGGGCTTGCCCGACCCGCGGTGCGCCAGCGAGTCTGTTCTTGGCCGGGGGATAGCCAGCCGCGCAGCTATCTGCCGGGCTCGCTCGCGCACGCTGGGATCGATGCCGACCACATCGGCGCCGCCGAGCACTATTTCACCTATTTCGTCGGTGTTTCCCGCTTCAGTGGTGCCCGGGGACGATTTGGGCGCGGGACCGCGCCCAATTGCCTGCGCGCGCAACACCATGCCTGCGCTCCCCGCGCCGCCGGGCTCAAAGACCACCGGATCCTCCGTGAGCTGCTTCGGCTTGCGACCCAACGCGGTTCTGGCCCGTTTCCGGCGGTCCGGCCTCGCAAGGGGCGAATCCGCTTCGACCTCCCTTCAACCCGGCTCGGCAATGGCTGGTTCCAAAACGAAACGACCTTCCCAGATCTCGCGAAGTACACGTTCGGGCGAGCTTTCCGCGGCCTCGTCGAGGTGGATGCGACCGGACAGGGAGACGGTCATGGCATCATAGACGAGTTCTTTGTAGCCGTCGTCGTGCGGTGACCTGAGGTGTCGAAGCAGTGCAAGTTGCAGCGCGACGAGGACACAGTCAATTGCGCCGCGCACGCTGCTTCCCTGGCGTACATCCGGGTGACGCCTCGTTGCCCGGGTGACGGATACCGCATCGATAACGAGGCGATTGGCGAGATCACCGTCGGCCTGGGTACGAAGCGTCACGATTCCGCGTTCGGCTGGCTCGTCCTGATAGCCGATCGCGAGTCGGTTCAACCGGTCGTGCACGCTCGTTGACAACCGCGTCGTGCCGACGTTGTCATAGGGGTTCATCGACGCAACGACTCGGAAGGTCGGTGCCGCGATGATGGTGCCGACCCGGGGCACCGCGATGGCACGATCAGCCATCGCGGTGAGCAGTGTGTTGAGGGTGTCTTCCGGTGCCCGGTTGAACTCCTCTATATAGAGGAACCCGCCGCGTTGCATCGCTTCGATGAGGGGCCCAGCCACGAAGTTGTCGGAGCTATAGTCCTCCCGCAGCACCCGCGCGGGATTGTGGTGACCAACGAGTTTGGCCGGGGTGAGGTCGGCATTACCCTCGACGAAGAGCAAGGGGATACCCCATTCTTCGGTGATGGCTTTCAGTATGGTGGTTTTGCTGGTCCCCGGCGGCCCCTCAAGTAGGATGTCGCGGCTGGCTGCGACGGCCGCAAGTGTCAGTTCGAGCTCACGCTCCCGTCCGACGAGGTGCGCTGCTACCCGTTTCTGGGTGTCGACGATGGTATTGGTGGGTGCCACGTGTTCTCCTTCATCTGGAACAGGGCTGGTTTACTTGATGGATGCTCCACCGTCGACCGGGATCTGGCCTCCGCTGACGTAGTATGACTGGTCGGAAGCGAGCCAGGCGACCGCGTTCGACACGTGGATTGGCTCGATCCAAGCCTTGCCCATAGGGTTCAGCCCGGCGAATGCGGGTTCGGCATCCTCGGCCTGAGGATCGTCAAGGTCTGGGCGGAACAGCTTGTAGGTGTTGCTGTTCTTCACCATCTTCGTGTCGATCGAGTTCGGGTGGATCGTATTGACCCGAATTCCGTGAGGACCGAGTTCATTGGCGAGTACCTTCATCAGACCGACGATGCCGTGCTTGGTAGTCGTATAGGCGGCGACGTTGGCGAGTCCCTTGAATCCGGCCAGTGAGGAGATAATAATGACCGATCCACCGGCACCGGATGCGATCAGATGGTCGGCAGCCGCTTTGTAGGTGTGCCATACCCCGGTCAGGTTAATGTCCATGAGGTCTTTCCAGGACTGCTCTTCGATCTTCTGGGTGTCCGATCCGAAGGTGAAGATTCCGGCGTTGGCGACGACGATGTCGAGCCGTCCCAGTTCTGCGACGCCCTCATCCACGGCCTTGGTCAGCGCGTCGATATCGCGCACATCCGCCTGTTTCGCCACGATACGCCGGTCGAGAGCTTCGACCTGCCGTACGGTCTCCGCCAGGTCCTCGGCGGTTGCTGGCTCATAGAATGTGGTGACGCTGTCGACGCCTTCGCAGAGGTCGATCGCGATGATGTCGGCGCCCTCCTGCGCCAGACGAATGGCGTGGCTTCTGCCCTGCCCTCTCGCTGCGCCGGTGATGAAGGCGACTTTGCCGTCGAGGTTTCCCATGTCTGTCTCTTTTCTTCCATATGTGGCGGTGCGCTTCGCGTCGCCACGCGTCAATTGGTTACTTGACGAGGTTGCCCGCGTCCACGGGGAGGGTAACGCCGGTGATGAATCTCGCCTCGTCGGAGGCCAGGAACAATACCGCGTTGCTGATATCGACCGGCTCCACCCAAGGCACTGGCAGGGCGTTGATACTCTTGAAAGCCTCGACTGCCGAATCCTGAGTGGGGTTCGCATTGGCCGGATCGAACAACCCCCAAACGTCTTCGTTCTGGATCATGATTGTGTTGACCGTTGTTGGATGCACCGAGTTCACTCGAATTGAGTATTGGGCGAACTCGTTGGCAAGCGTCCGCATGATGCCGACGACCCCATGCTTGGCTGCTGTGTAGTGGACGGTGTTAGCGAGTCCTTTAATCCCCGCAGTCGAACTGGTAAGAATGATCGACCCGCCTCGTCCACCTTCGATGAGGTGCGGTAGGGCCGCCTTGCAGGTGTTCCAAACGCCGGTCAGATTAATGTCGATGGTTTCCTGCCATGCGGTGTCGTCAAGCTCGAGCGCCGGGGACATCTGAAAGATCCCCGCGTTGGCCGATACGATATCGAGCCGTCCGAGCTGAGCGACTCCATCGGCCAGCACCGTTTTTAGCGCTGCTGAGTCACGTACATCGGCCTGTGTGGCGATGATGCGGCGATCCAACGCTTCCACCTGGCGCACGGTCTCGGCAAGATCTTCCTCGGTGGCCATTGGGTATGCATGCACCGACCCGACCGAACCGACGATGTCGACAGCAATGATGTCCGCGCCTTCCTGGGCCAGTCGTAATGCATGACTGCGCCCCTGACTCCTAGCGGCACCGGTGATGAACGCTACCTTGCCTTCTACTCTTCCCATGATCTTGTTCTCCTCGTCGAGTTGTGAAACGAATATTCTTACTTGATGCTGCCGCCCGCGTCGACAGGCAGGGTAACGCCGGTGATGTATCTAGCCTCGTCGGAGGCCAGGAACAGTAACGCATTGGAAATATCAATTGGTTCCAGCCACGGAATCGGCAGCGCCTGCATAGCAACCGATGCAGTCTTGAAGTCTTCGCGGGTGGGGTTCTTCAGATCAGGGCGGAATAGCTTGTAGATTGCCTCGTTCTGGATCATGTCGGTGTTAACCTGCGTCGGATGGATACTGTTCACACGGATCATGTGTGGTGCCAGTTCAAGGGCCAGCGTTCGCATGAGTCCCACGACACCGTGCTTAGCTGCGGTGTAGTGAGCAAGGTTCTGATAAACCATCAAAGCGGCGTTGGAACTGGTCAGGATGATGGATCCACCGCGCCCGCCCGCCTTGATGTGCGGGATTGCTGCTTTTGTGGTGCGCCAGACACCGGACAGGTTCACGTTGATCATGTCTGTCCAGATCTCCTCCGATAGCTCCTCGGTGGGTGCCATGTCGGTTACGATGCCAGCGTTGGCCGACACGATGTCGAGGCGTCCGAGCTGCGCTACACCCTCATCCACTGCGGATTTCAGGGCGTCAAAATCGCGCACATCTGCCTTAGTAGCGATGATGCGACGATCGAGTGCCTCGACCTGACGAACGGTCTCGGCCAGATCTTCTTCCGTGGCCCCGGCGTACGGCGCTCCGGGAATGTCCTCACAGACATCGATCGCGATGATATCTGCGCCTTCTTGTGCCAGTCGGATAGCGTGACTACGCCCCTGGCCTCTGGCTGCACCCGTGATGAATGCGACTTTGCCTTCTACTCTTCCCATGGTTTCCTCCTCATTTTTGATGTTCAGGTTCTATACAGTCGACTGAGACCGGCACGCCTTCCGATCGGAAGGCGTGCTCCGCGACTGCGTCGTGCTGCACCTCACGGCTCAGAGTCCCCGTTCGCCGAAGCAGTCGCGCGTTCCGATCCTTGATAACGCATTTTTTGGCTGAAGACCACCGACTCTCTGTCGCAAGCGCACCGGGCGCTTGTCACGTCTCTCTGGGTTGCGAACTCTAACTACAACCCCACGTTCCGTCTCCGCAGCTCTCCCCGGCGCAGCTGGATTGCGAAGTTGCGAGCAGGTTCATCCCGGCCAGTGGGCTCTCGTCACAAGCTCCTGCCGGTGGTTGTTCGGGCGTGAACCCGACGAGGGGACTGACTTCGCAGTCGCTGGCGTTCACTGGAACCATCCCGGCGCGACGGCTCAGTGTGAGCTGTACCGGGCCCATTCCTTCGCGTCCGGCTCGGGTAGTGCGGTGGGAGTGGTCGACGATTGACGATTTTGGAAGCTCCACCGCTTTGCCCTTGCGGTTCTTTAGCAACTCTTCGCCGTAGCCCTGGACGCATTCCGGGTCGGGACCATCCAGCGGTAATCCAGTGAAGAATTTGGCGGCCATGCAGCCGCCCTTGCAAGTGTCGAAAAACGCGCATGAGGTGCACGCTCCACCCGACTGCGGTTCGCGCAGTTTGAGAAAGAGTTCCGAGTGCTGCCAGACCTCTTGGAAGCCGCCCTCTGAGCGCACATTGCCGGCGAGGAACTCTTCGTGAATGGCGAAGGGGCACGCGTAGACGTCCCCGACGGGGTCTATGAGGCAGACAACACGACCTGCGCCGCACAGGTTAAGGCCGGGCAGTGCGTCTCCAAAAGCAGAGAGATGGAAGAACGAGTCTCCGGTGAGCACACCATCTCCGTGTGCGACGAGCCAGTCGTAGAGTTCGCGCTGCTGCATTTGGGTCGGGTGCAGTTCGTCCCAGACGTCCGCTCCACGACCAGAGGGGCGCAGGCGGGTGAGCCGCAATTGAGCGTCAAACTTGTCGGCGATGGCCTTGAAATCGTCGAGCTGGCTGATGTTCTGGCTCGTACAAACGACCGAGATCTTGAATCCCTTGAAGCCTGCTTCATACATGTTCTGCATGGCTTTCATAGCCGTGGCGTAGGAGCCGGGGCCGCGCACATGATCGTTGACTTCCGCTGTTGCGCCGTCGAGCGAGATCTGCACGTCGACGTAGTCGCTTCTGACGAGACGCTGGGCAATGTCCGGGGAGATTTTCACGCCGTTGGTGGAGAATTTGACTCCGACGTGGTGCTCTGATGCGTAGTCGACGAGTTCCCAGAAATCGGGACGCACAGTCGGCTCGCCGCCACCGATGTTGACGTAGAAGACCTGCATCCGCTCGAACTCGTCGATGACTGCCTTCGCTTCTGCCGTCGTCAGCTCGCGAGGATCGCGGCGCCCGGAACTCGAGAGGCAGTGAACACAGGACAGATTGCAGGCGTAGGTCAGTTCCCAGGTGAGACAGATGGGGGCGTCAAGGCCGTATTCGAAGAGATCGACGAGACGCTCGGTCTTTCGGGGAGTATCTTTCGGGGCGAGAACGAACGGGGACGTTCGGGGTGCATCAAGGAGCGTCATGAGGTCCTTTCAACGACCATGGAGGATTTCGCGAGGGTGCCGAGAGCACGCTGATAGCGGGGCAGATCACTCTCAGCGATGCCCGCGGCCGTGCACGCTGCACGGGCAGAAGGTACGTCGGCGAGAGTCCTCACGACGGCGAGAAGCGTCGTATCTTTTAGGAATGAGAGCTGGCGGGTACCGAAATGGTAGAGCAGCGCACCGAACGGCTCCGGGCGAACAGATACTTGGGGATGGAGATCCCATCCCCGGTCAAGATCCAGGCCTGGCATGTCAGCGATTTAGTAGACGCCGCACATGCCGTCGATCGAGATCTCCTCGACCAGGGTGTCGGATTCGAGATCGGACCCCGCGGATTGTTCAGGGCCGGCGGTTGCGGATTCGGTGGGGCTGGTTTTTTTTGCGGAAACCATGCGGTTCTCCTTGCGATAGAAATCGACATCGGTGGCGAAAGTCTCGTGCATGCACCAGACTAGTGGCACTCAGTGCCGAAAGTATAGGGATGAGAACAAATGATTGAATGCTCTGTGGCACCGCGGATGGGCCGACAGCCACTGACGACCCGCGCCGCCCTGAGCCACGTAGCACTTCGGCTTTTTCTCGAGCGTGGTTTCGACCAGACGACCGTCGACGACATTGCCACCGCCGCCGGAATCGGGCGTCGAACCCTGTTTCGCTACTTTCCCTCCAAGAACGATCTGCCCTGGGGTGACTTTGACGCTGAACTCGCGCGTATGCGCGCGTTCCTCGCTGCTACGGACACGACCGTGTCTCTAGTCGATGCGCTCGCCCGGGCGGTCGTCGAATTCAATCGATTTCCGTCAGAAGAAGTCCCCTTTCATCGCGAGCGGATGAACCTGTTGCTGAACGTTCCTGCGCTCGTGGCGCACTCCACACTGCGATATGCCGAGTGGCGCTTTGTGGTGTCGGATTTCGCGGCTGGCCGCTTGGGAGTCGCTGTTGACGCGATCGAACCGACGGTGATCGGCTGGGTATTCCTCGGTGCATCGCTCGCCGCGTACGAGCAGTGGCTCAGAACTGACGGCTCCAACCTCATTGAGCTGCTCGAGTCGGCCTTGCTCCTGCTTAAGGAGGGTTTCACGTTGGGTGAATTACCAACAGTTGGACCCGGAGGACAGGCATGAACCCACGGGTACCGGTGTCGAACTTATCGGACGTGAACTATGACGTGATCGTGGTCGGTGCCGGCGCAGCCGGAGCCCCACTCGCAGCCCGACTGAGTGAAGATCCCGAGAGACGGGTGCTGCTCCTTGAGGCAGGACCGGTGCCGCGGTCCGCCGCCGAATTCCCGCCCGAGTTACTCGATGCTGGAACCGTGCAGGGAGCGACGCCGGGACATCCGCAGAATTGGTCGTTCACAGGTAATCTCACACCGAAACTGCCCTACTCAATCGCGCGCGGCCGGATCCTCGGTGGATCATCGACGATCAACGGCTCGTACTTCATTCGTGCAAGAAAAGCCGACTTCGATTCCTGGTCTATCGGGTCACCCGAATGGGCCTGGGAAAAGGTATTGCCGTTCTATCACCGGATCGAAACCGACCTGCAGTATGGCGAGTCCGCCGTTCACGGTGGTGCGGGGCCGATGGTCGTCGGTCGGCCTCCGCAGGACCATCCAGTGACCGTCGCTTTTCGCGCGGCGGCCGTGGAGCTGGGCTTCGCCGACGAACCTGACAAGAACGATCAGGGTATTCCGGGACACGGACCGCTCCCGATGAACACGCTTGACGGCGTGCGTCAGAACACCGGGATCGCCTATCTGAATCCGGTGCGGCACCGCAGAAACCTCACGGTGTCGGGTGACAGCTACGTGCGCCGTGTACTGTTCGAGGGAACAAGAGCCATCGGTGTCGAGGTCACGCGGGGCGGCGGGATCGTTCAGCTGCGAGGCCGAGAGATTGTGCTCTCGGCAGGCGCGATCAAATCACCTCATCTGCTGCTGGTCTCAGGGGTGGGCCCCCGGGAGCAACTGGAACAATTCAACATTCCAGTCGTGCGCGACTTGCCCGGGGTCGGGGCGAATTTCAGCGATCACCCAGATATCGCCGTGCTGTGGCAGCCGCGCCGACAGATCGTTGACTACCGCACGTCGCAGTCGATGTCGGCGTGCCTGAACTTCACGGCGACCGGTTCTACTGCGCCCGGGGATCTGGAGATTCTCCCGATGCTTAAACCGATGGGGTATCTGTTGACCGGCAGCGCGCGCGGCATCATGGTCGGGGTACGCGCCGCAGCGAGGCGTCCGCTTCGATCACTTCGGGCGATGCGCGGGGTGTCGATGCGGCGCTTCGCAAACCAGATCGCCTCTCGGGGGGACCTCGCGCTGCTCGTCGCCGTGCAGTCCGAGACTTCGCGCGGACGTATCAGCCTCGAGTCGGACGATCCAGACGTGCAACCGCGCATCGACCACAACTACCTCTCGACCGAACACGACCTCAAACGCATGCGCGAAGTTGTGCGGGTGGCGGTACATTTGCTGCGAACAGATGCCTACAGGCACCTGTTTAAGCGATTGACCGAACTGACCGACACCGTGCTCGAGAGCGATGAACTGCTCGATGATTGGCTACGCTGCCACCTCGGCACCGCTATCCACTTGTGCGGCAGTGCACGGTTTGGGCCAGCAGATGATCCGGGGGCCGTCGTCGATCAATACGGGCGCGTGCACGGTGTCGAGGGGTTGCACGTCGCCGACACCTCGATCCTGCCGACCACGCCCGTGCGCGGACCGGCCGCGACCGCCGTTCTCGTCGGGGAGCGCATGGCCGACTTTATTCGCCGCGGAATGTAAGGCGGACTTTTTACGGCCTGTACCCCGATGATTATCGCCCGGAGGACGATTCCAACGCCGATAGAAGGGAAGATCGTTCACGAGCCCTGCACAGGATCTAGCGCCCACAATCAACGCCCCTGGGCGTTCTTCACAGTCCGGCCGTGACGCCAACGCATCCCCGTACGCCGGTTGATCTTCAACATTCGGCACGCCTAGGCGTTACTGATTGCCTGCCTCATTAGCCGAGCATCTTCAACGCGCGTCTCGGCCATCGGCAGCGCCGGTCACCTTCTTGCGGCTTCGGGAACCGTCTGTCATCGCTACTCCTAAAACTCAGGTGTTGCGACGTTGGCTGGAAAACGCCCAGCCTGTCATGGCCGCCGACACACCGTCTGCGTGAAGTCGGTTCGGACTTTGCGCGGCGCTGTCCCCGATGACGGCAATTGGTTGGCGCTGCATGTGCTGGCAACGGCATGCCGCCGAGGGAGGGGGCTATGTTGGGTGGGAGATGCAAGCGGCATCGGAGTTGGTTGAGGTACCGCCGGTCCGGA
>NZ_SOHG01000050.1:0-17715 GCF_004403155.1 Cryobacterium sp. Hh7
AAAAGTCACGCCACCACGCCGAAGAACGCCAGACCAGCACTGGAATTGACTTCAGCGCAATCTGGCGTTCCGGAAATAGCTAGGAAACTCCCGCTAGGGGTGCGGCGTGATGATCACGACGGTTATGCGGTCGAGTCCTGGTCCGTAATGCCAGTAGATGCGACCGGCTGTGGGCGTGCGGTGCTCAATGTAGGAGTCCCAGACGGCCTCGCCCTTCTTGCCCGCGAGCGACACATATTTGTGCGAGCGCAGGGCCGGATCTTCGGGGTTCAGCTGCAGCCGACCGAGCGCGGTTCGCACGCGCCTGAGTCGGCCGACCAGTTGCGGTTTCGCTTCCAGAATGGAGAGTCCGGATGCCGCTTCCCGAGTGAGCAGGAGCGTAAAGCTCATGACCGGGGCTCGGCGGAGGCGTTCTCGTCCTCGAGCGGGTGGTCTTCCTCGGCGTACCGCGTGAAGTCACCGCCCTCACTCGTTTCGTCCTTGGAACTGTGCTCGAGGCCACGCACCAGAGCGGCACGAATGCCCTCGTCATCCCAGACCAGAAGTTCCCGGCGGGGAATGGACACGAGCGGCGTCAGAAGAATTTCACCCTCGGCATTCACCGCAACGGCATACCGATCATCACGGTGCACGCCGGCCTTGCCAAAAGCCATTCTGGAGCGCTCATCGGCGCTCACTTCGCCCATCGGAACGAAATCCGACTTCAGTTCCACCATGTCGTCACCCAATCATCTGGTGGCATTGACTCGCGAGGGTAAAACACCCTGGCAGGACATTGCCCGTCTAAAAAATGAGATTACCCCAGATTTACATGTGGGTAAACCCCTAGTCAGGACTTTCAGAAGATGTATAGTTCGCGCCCACAGAGGTCTCTCAGGGTTGGTGACGGTGAGTTCAGGCGCTGGTCGCAGACAGATCGCACCGTGAAATTCCACCGCACACAGAAAGATCAGTCCGGCCGGTAGGGCGATCGGACTGATCTAGACAGCATTAATATACAACGCCGGGGGCACCTGCTCAATCACCAAAACACCTAGTGGCTGACTGTTCCGCCGGGAAAAATCACCGAGCCGAGGACACCACGGTCTGCAGATCACTCGAGCGCAGCGACCGGGATTCCCGCTTGGCGCGCGGCTCCGAACGGAGCGGCGTTTCGGCCCGCTCCAGCAGATAGCGCGTGACCGTGTGCCAGTCCGGAAACTTCGGTGTCAGAAACTTGATCAGCTCCCCCTCGAACCGGTCAGCGCCGACGGCCATGCCATCGTCGACCAGAAAGTCTCCGCGATTCAAATGCTTGTGGTGCGAGAGGATCAGCCGCTTGTAGGCCGGACCGGTCGAATCCGCTCCTAAATGTTCCTGTACCCACTCCAGCTTGTGCTGCCAGGCACTCGCGTTGCCCCACGGCGCCATCGACAAAATATAGGTGTCAAAGGATTTCGCCAGGGTGCGAAAGGCCTCTATCGCGCCGCTGATCGGTTCCATCCGGGCGAAAACGCCCGGCACCTCATCGAGTCTTTTTTCGTAGCGGCTGTATTCCGCGTTGGTCAGGCGGTCGATTCCCGATTGCACGTTGACGAGGGTGTTGTCGAGGTCGATATAGAGGATCTTTTTCATTCGGGCTCCCTAATGCGGCTCGCATCATTGCGGCAACGCTCCGATGGTGACAGGGCCACCCCAGATCGGCAATACCTGAAGACAACCCCGAACGATTGGCACGCCCAGCGGCGCCGGTCACCCCATGGCGTCACCGCCCTCAATTTCGCTAAAGCCCCGATCGGTCACCACGATGCGAAGAGTCGCGGGGATCTGCTCCTTCATGGAATCGACGTGACTGATCAGCCCGATGGTGCGGCCCCCGGCACGCAGGGAATCGAGCGTACTCATGGCCGTCTCGAGGGTTTCACCGTCGAGGGAGCCGAAGCCCTCATCGACGAAGAGGGTATCGAGGGTGACGCCGCCGGCCTGCCCGGTCACGACCTCGGCGAGCCCCAGAGCGAGGGCCAGAGAGGCGAGAAATGTCTCACCGCCCGACAGCGAGTGCGTTGGACGGGCCCGTCCGGTGTATTCGTCGCGGATGGCGAGCCCCAGGCCCGACCGTGCCCCGCCGAAAGCCAGGGAGTCATCGTGTTCAAGGGTGTAGCGGCCGCTCGTCATGGTGCGCAGCCGAATGTTGGCGGCCGCCACGATCTCCTCGAGCTGCGCGGCCAGCACGTAATTCTCCAGTCGCATGCGTTTGGTGTTGGGTTCGTCGCCGTGCACGACGTCGGCCAGCTGACGCACCTGCTGCTGCATCTCGTGCAACTGAGCGGATGCCGCGAACAGCGATCCAACCCGGCGCACGATCGCCGAGAGGATCCCGGCGCGATCGACCAGCGAACTCTGCCAGGTCAACGCGGCATCACGGGCCGTGCTCGCAGCGGCAGCGGCAGCCGCGGCCGGTACTACGTCGACGGGCTCCGTGGGTAGATCGGCGAGGTCGGGCTGGGCCAGGGTCGCGCGGGCTGCCGCCAGCCCGTCGTCATGCACCCGCAGAGCACTCGTGCGTCGCTCAATCTCGGGCTGGTCGAGCCGCGCGGCGAGCGCTGCTGCTTCATCGGTAAAGGCTTCCTCAGCCAATTGCGCGGCGAGGCGGCTCTGCGCGGCGTCTTCGGCTGCGCCGCACTCATCGACCACACTCAGTGCGGTGGCGAGGGTGCGGGCCTGGGTCAGTTCGTCGTGCAGGTGAGCGGCCTGGCCGCGCACACTGTCGAACTCGCCGCGTTGCGCGGCAAGCCGGCCGAAGATGGCCTCCCTCTGGCTGACCTTGAAGGCATGAGCGGTGCTGGCCTGATCGCGTTGGCCGCGTAGTTGGTCGACGCTCGTGGCCGCCCGGGTCATCGTGGACTGCAGTTGAGCGAGCCGGGCGTGCAAATCGGGCAGAGTCGCGGTGGCCCGATCGGCCAGCCGGTGCGCCGCAGTTGCTGCGTCGTGCTCGGCAGTGATCGTGGCCGCGTCGCGGCCGCTGGTGAGGGCGCGGGCTTCAGCCAGACGCAGATCGACCGATTGCACTGCGTTCTGGGCCACGAGGAGCTGACCCTGCCGGTCGGTGACCGTGCTGCGCGCGGTGTTCAGATCGTGGGTGGTGACCGGATCATCGTGGCCGAGGGCTGGCTGGGGGTGTGCCGTTGACCCGCACACCGCGCAGGCGTCCCCGGTGACCAGCCGGGTGGCGAGCTCAGCGGCGAATCCCGAGAAGCGACGAGCGAGCACGCTCTCGTAGTGCGCGGCCGCGTCGGCGTTGTCGCCGCTCGCGGTCAACTCGGCCTGCTGCGCGGTGAGCAGGACGCTACCAAGCCGCGTGACAGTCTGCGCGGCCTCCAGGGTCAGGGTGGCGCGGTCGAGGGCAATCATCGTGTCGGGCTGACGAGCAGCCGCGAGCTGTGCCGCGGAGTACTCCGCGGTGATTGCCTCGATTTGTTCGGGCAAAGCATCGGCCTGGGCACGGGCAGCATCGAGCGCGCGAGTGCCTTCCAGCTGTTCGATCAGTAGCTCGGCGATCTCGTTGTCGAGCCCGGGGAGGGCGAGCTCGTCGGCGAGGGCATCTTCGAGCGCACCAAGGCGACCGAGCAGCCCGTCAATGACCAGCTGAAGCTGCCCGAGCGTTTCCGGGGAAGCCACATCCGATCGCGAACGACCCGCAGCTCCAGCACCCGCACCCGCAATCTCGGCCGGGCGATCGCCCGCGCGCTGCGCCTGTGCGGCGGCCAGGGCGCTCTCGGCCGCCGCGAGTGCACTGGCGGCCTCGTGGCGCGCCCGAACCTGCGGCCAGACTCGGGCCGCACGCGCGGCGTTTTGCAGATCGGAGCGCTCCCGCACGATGTCGTCCTGCCGGGAGTCGAGTGCGGCCAGAGCACTGGCGGCAGCGGATCGACGCAGCTGACGCTGCTCGGTCTGCAGCAGGGACTGGTGCCGGTCGGTCGCGGCGGTCAGTTCAGCCACGGTGCGCGCCTGCTCAATGGTCGCAGCATCAAGTTGCCCGGCGAGGTCGTGCTGGGCGGCGGCAAACCACCCAGCGGTTGGTGCGGCGAGCGGCCCCTCGTCGCGGAGCAGCTGTGCGGCAGCGGTCTGGTCTTGCTCGAGGTCGCGCTGGCTCGTCGCCAGCTGCTCGTCCAATCCCTTGCGGCGCAGAATCAGCGCGGCCTCGAGCTGTTCGAAGCGGCCGGTGTTGAACAGGGTGCGCAGGACAGCGCGGCGCTCCTCGGTCTTGGCGAGCAGGAATCGTTGGAATCGATTCTGCGCGAGCAGAATCACCTGCAGAAACTGGTCGACCTTCAGCGGCAGAATGGTGTCAAGCTCGTGCCCGACGGCACCGGGCTTGGCTGCTATTCCGCGCCAGCCGCCACTATCGGAACCGTCGGCGTCGTCCAGAACCTGCAGCACGGCGGTCGGCGCGGCCGTGGTGACCCCGACTTGATTCTTCTTGGGTCGTTCGTACGCCGGGCTGCGGCGCAGCCGATATCGGGACTGGTTGACGCTGAAGTCGAGTTCGACGAAGGTCGGGTCGCCAGCCTCGCAGTGGTCGCTGCGCAGCTTGAGTTCGCTGCCATCGAAGCGCGGCACCTGGTTGTAGAGGGCGAAACAAATGGCGTCGAGAATGCTCGATTTGCCGGCCCCGGTCTTGCCGGAGATCAGAAAGATGCCGTCACTGTCGAAGCGCTCGAAGTCCACGAGCTGTTCGTCTTTATACGGGCCGAATCCGGCGAGCCGCAACCGCAGTATCTTCACGAGTTCACCGCCCGGGTGAACTGCTCGGTGAGCAGTTCGGCGACGAGCGCACTCTCAAATTCGGTCGGTCCGACGCCGTTGCGCACGAAAGAGAGGAAGCCGGCCACGATCTCGGGGTCACTCGTCGCCGCGCGAATGCGCTCGGCGTAGCTGTTATCGCCGGGGTCGACCCGAATCGCCGGGCGATGCTCGAGCGCCACCGCGTGCGCAAACCGGCCCTGCAGCGCACGCATGGCGTCGAGCGGCCGCACCTGATCGGTGAGGATGGCCTTCACCCAGTCGCCCTCGTTGTCGGCGTAGCTGGAATTTTCGAGCAGATCGGCGAGCTCGCCGGTGAGCACCGCCAGTCGGCGCGGCACCGGCAGGTCGACCCACTCGACCCGCCCGAGGCCGGAGGCATCGAGTTCGACCAGCCAGGCTCCCCGCGGTTTGCCTACCTCGGAGAAGGAGTAGTGCAGTGGCGACCCGGAATAGCGTACGCGGTCGGTGAGGGTGGCCCGGCCGTGGATGTGCCCCAGCGCGACGTAGTCACAGCCGTCGAAGACGCTCAGCGGAACGACGTCGAGGCCGCCGGCGGTAATGTCGCGCTCCACATCGCTCGCCGCCGTGGCCGGGGTCACTCCGGCGGCGAAGCAGTGCGAGAGCACCACGCTGCGCCCGCCGCCCGCAGTAAGTCGGCGCAGTGACCGGTCGGCCCGAATCTGCGTCATGGCGAAATCCAGGACCTGCTCGTGCGTTTTCAGCAGCTCGCCGGGGTGCAGGTGTCGAATGAGTACGGGCTCCAGAAATGGAATGCCGTAGAAGTGCACCGGCCCGTGCTCATCACTGATGGTGATCGGTTCGAGGTACTGCTCGGGCCGGGTGACCACGTGAATGCCGGCCAGCGCCGCCCACTCGGCCTGAAAGCCCAGACGTGTGGCCGAGTCGTGGTTTCCGCTGGTCATGACAACGGATGCCCCGGCCTCCTTCAGACGCCGCAAGACGCGCGTCAGCAGCGCGTAGCTCTCTTTCGAGGGCATGGCGGAGTCAAACACGTCGCCCGCCACGACGACCACGTCGACGCCTCGCTCGCGCACCGCCGCAACGACGGCGTCGAGCACGACCGTCAGGTGTTCGAGGGTCGAATGGGTGTGGAAGGTGCGCCCGATGTGCCAGTCCGAGGTGTGCAGAATCTTCATAACATTCACGCTACCGTCGGCCACCGACACGGCCGACCGACAGCATCCGTTCCACCCGAATGAGGCAATTTCTTTGTTTATCTTGTTTTTTCTTGACAAACAAAAATAAACACAGCTAAAGTCAATGAAACCAACTTCTTGTGACCTGTGTCACTCATCGTCGAGGAGGCAATTCGTGTTCGCCGAAGAACGTCAACTCTTGATCGCCGCACTCGTGGCAACCGAGGGACGGGTCACCGTGACCGACCTCGCCGCGCGTTTCACCATCACCGCCGAAACCGTGCGCCGTGACCTCGACACCCTCGAGGCCGCCCGCCAGTTGCGCCGAGTGCACGGCGGTGCCGTCGCGATCGATCGCCTGAGCCTGTCAGAGCCGAGCCTCGACGAGCGTCAGACCCAACGCCTCGACGAGAAGTCCCGCATTGCCGATGCAGCCCTGCGCATGATTCCCGCGAGTCGAACCGGCTCAATCTTGCTCGATTCCGGCAGCACCACCGAACGCCTCGCCGAGCGCCTCGCCGCTTGGACGCCCGCCGTCGCCGGCGACCAGCTGCTCGTGATCACCAACGCCGTTCCGATCGCCGCCAAACTCTCCCGCAACGACGCCATCAACCTGCACATTCTCGGCGGTCGGGTGCGCGGGCTGACCAGCGCGATCGTCGGTGCCGGCACCGTCGCCCAGCTCGCGGCGCTGCGCCCCGACATCGCCTTCATCGGCACCAACGGCATCAGCGCGACCTTCGGCCTCAGCACCCCGGACTCGGTCGAAGCAGCGGTCAAGTCCGCGATCGTCCGGGCAGCCCGGCGCGTCGTCGTTCTCGCCGATTCCAGCAAGCTCGACCAGGAGACCCTGGTCTCCTTCGCCGCCCTCGCAGCGATCGACACCTTGATAACGGATGCCGCGCCATCCGCCGATCTTGCCGCAGCACTGGCCGCAGCCGATGTCGACGTGGTGATCGCATGATCGTCACGCTGACCCCCAACCCGAGCCTCGACCGCACCATCGAACTGGCCGGGCCGCTCGCCCGCGGCGAAGTGCAACGCGCCGTCGCCGCCCACGGCGAACCCGGCGGCAAGGGCGTCAACATCTGCCGCGCCCTCGAAGCGAGTGGCATCTCGAGCCTGGCCATCCTCCCCGGCGACGCCGACGACCCGGTGCTGCTCGCCCTGACCAGCCACGGCATTCCGCACCTCGGCCTGCACATCGGCAAACCGCTGCGCAGCAACGTAGCGATCACCGAACCTGACGGCACGACCACCAAGCTCAACGAACCCGGACCGGAACTGAGCCCGGCCCAGCAAAACGCCCTCGTCGACCTGGTGCTCGAGCAGTCGGCCGGCGCCAGCTGGCTGGTGCTGGCCGGGTCCGTGCCGCCCGGTGTGCCCGACGATTTCTACGCCCGCATCATCCGCGAGCTGCGCGAACGCCTCGGCTCGGCGGCACCGAAAGTGGCCGTGGATTCTTCGGGTGGCCCACTGGCGAAAGCAGCGCTGGCCCACCCCGATCTGCTCAAACCCAACGGTGAGGAACTCGCGGAGTTGAGCGGCCTGTTCGACGGCGACACGCTCGAGGCAAACCCCGACCTTGTCGTCGACGCGGCGCGCGTGCTCATCGCAGGCGGTGTCGGTGCCGTGCTGGCCACCCTCGGAGCGAAGGGCGCCGTGCTCGTCACGGCCGAGGGCAGCTGGCTCGCGACCACGCCGCCGATGATCGCCGTGAGCACCGTCGGTGCCGGCGACTCGGCCCTGGCCGGTTACCTGCTGCAAAGCAACCTCGGCGCGAGCGCCCCCGACCGCCTGCGCCAGGCCGCCGCCCACGGCGCCGCCGCAGCCTCCCTACCCGGTTCGACTGTTCCCGCCCTGCACCAAACCAACCCCAGCGCCGTCACCGTGACGGACCTTGCCCCAGAATCGGTCCCCCGGCCGGTCCTGGCCGCACATCCAAAGGAGGATGACCAGTGAGTGAACTGATTACCCCGGAGCTCGTTGCTCTGGACACCCATCTCGGCAGCGAGCCGAAGGACGTCATTCGGCGCCTGGCCGAGCTCGTCGTCGAGTCAGGTCGCGCCACCGAGATCGAGGCGTTGTACGCGGATGCCCTCGCTCGCGAAGCGAAGACCGCCACCGGCATTCCGGGTGGCCTCGCCATTCCGCACTGCCGTTCGTCGGCCGTGTTGGAACCCACCCTCGCGCTGGCCCGTCTGTCGACCCCGGTCGATTTCGGGTCGAAGGACGGCCCCGCCGACCTGGTCTTTCTCATCGCGGCCCCGGAAGGCGCCGACCAGGAACACCTGAAGATTCTGGCCAAGCTCGCCCGGTCGCTCATGAAGAAGGACTTCACCGCGGCCCTTCGGGACGCGTCGACCGCGCAGCAGATCGTCGATCTCGTGGGCAACGTCGTCGCCCCGGTTCCGGTTGCAGCTGGCGCCCACGCGGCCGGTGCCGCCGAGAACGCAAACGCCGGCACCGGTCCGGCTCAGTCCGGCGCCGAGTCAACCAGCAGGGGGCGCATCGTCGCCGTCACCGCCTGCCCGACCGGCATCGCGCACACCTACATGGCCGCCGACTCGCTCGTGGCCGCTGCCAAGGCCGTCGGCGTTGACCTGCAGGTGGAAACCCAGGGTTCGGCTGGCGTCACCCCACTCGACCCGGCAGTCATCGCTGCCGCCGACGCCGTCATCTTCGCCGTCGACGTCGACGTGCGCGGCCGGGAACGTTTTGCCGGCAAGCCCGTCATCAACGTCCCGGTCAAGCGCGGCATCGACGAACCTGGCCGACTGATCGAGGAAGCCCTCGCGGCCGCACTCAACCCGAACGCCCGTCGCGTCAGCGGCACCGTCGATCTCGGCGGCGCATCGAACGAGAAGAGCGAGCACCTGGGCCAGAAGCTCAAGCGCGCGCTGCTCACCGGTGTCAGCTACATGATTCCGTTCGTCGCCGGCGGAGGCCTGCTGATCGCCCTGGGCTTTCTGCTCGGCGGCTACGAAATCACGGAGGTCGCCGATGACGTCGTGATCAACAACAGCCTGTTCAACCTGCCCGACGGTGGCATGCTCACCTACCTCGGCGCGGTCTTCTTCAAGATCGGCGCCCTGTCGATGGGCTTCCTTGTTCCCGCACTGGCCGGCTACATCGCCTTCGCCATCGCCGACCGTCCCGGTATCGCGCCCGGCTTCGTCGCGGGCGCCGTCGCCGGCTTCATGGGTGCTGGCTTCCTCGGAGGTATAGTCGGCGGACTGCTCGCTGGTGTCGTCGCCATGAGTATTGCCAGGATCAGCGTTCCGCGCTGGCTGCGCAGCCTGATGCCCGTCGTGATCATTCCGCTGATCGCATCGATCGTCGCGTCCGGGTTGATGTTCCTCGTGCTCGGCGGTCCGATCGCGCTGCTCACCGTGGGACTCGGCAATTGGCTGAACGGCATGACCGGGGCATCCGCTGTGATTCTCGGCGTCATTCTCGGTCTCATGATGGCATTCGACCTTGGCGGTCCGGTCAACAAGGTCGCCTACTCGTTCGCCGTCGCCGGCCTCGGCGCGGCGAGCCTCGCCAACCAGGCACCGTGGCAGATCATGGCCGCGGTCATGGCCGCCGGTATGGTTCCGCCGCTCGCAATGGCCCTCGCCACCGTGATCGACAAGAAGCTGTTCAGCCTGTCTGAGCGTGAGAACGGCAAGGCGGCCTGGCTGCTGGGTGCCTCATTCATCTCCGAAGGCGCCATTCCGTTCGCCGCTGCCGACGTGTTCCGGGTAATTCCGGCCGCCATGCTCGGCGCAGCGGTCACCGGCGGGCTGTCCATGGCCTGGAACATCACGAGCAAGGCACCGCACGGTGGAATGTTCGTCTTCTTCGCCATCGACAACTTCCTGCTGTTCGTGCTCGCCATTGCGATCGGTACTGTGGTATCAGCGTTCGCCGTGGTCGGGCTCAAGCGTTACGCGGTGCGCAAGCCCGCAGTCGTGGACGCCGCCCCGGTCAACGCCTGACCCGGAAAGTACCCCGTGCGGGAACTCCCCGCGAAGAATGCCACGCAGTACAGTGACGCCAGCCGCAGGCTGGGGATCAAGGAATTGAGGACGATCGTGCAGACGCTTTCAGGCAAGGCCAGTACCGACCAGGCCGAAACCGGCCGCACCTTCACCGGAGTCGGTGTCAGCCCCGGCCGTATCGTCGGCTCCATCCTGTTGATGCCCCAGCCCGTGCGTGAACCCGCTGCGGGCGAACGCCTGGCCGAGGGGAGCTCGCCGGAAGAGGCATCCGCTACCCTGCGGGTCGCAGCAAAGGCCGTGCAAACCAGTCTCACAGCTCGCTCGGTCGGCGCTTCGGGCGCCGGCCGGGAGGTGCTGGAGGCGACGGCGCTGATGGCGAACGACCCGATGCTGGTTAAGGCGGCTGTCAAGCTCATCACCAACGGTTCCTCACCGGAACGGGCGATCTGGGATGCGGCCGCCTCGGTGGCCGAAATGCTGCACAACCTCGGCGGTTACATGGCCGAGCGGGCGACCGACGTGCTCGATGTGCGCGGCCGGATCGTGGCCGAACTGCGCGGCGTTCCGGCCCCCGGAATCCCGTACTCGGACACGCCGTTCATTCTGGTCGGCGAGGATCTTGCGCCGGCCGACACCGCCACTCTCGACCCGGCGAAGGTTCTCGCCCTCGTCACCTCGAGCGGCGGACCCCAGTCGCACACGGCCATCATCGCCCGCGCCCTTGGGCTGCCGGCCGTGGTCGCCGCTGTCGGCGTCGAAGGCTTGACCGACGGAACCATCGTCTTCGTGGACGGCGCGGCCGGAACGATTCTGGTCGACCCCGGTGCCGACGAGATCGACCTGGCCCAGGCCTGGGCGACCACCACCGCCGCCCTGGCCGTATTCGACGGCACCGGGCGCCTCAAAGACGGCCACCTGGTTCCGCTACTCTCCAACGTCGGCGGCGCCAAGGATGCAGTCAAAGCCGCAGCCGCCGGTGCCCAGGGCGTCGGCCTGCTGCGCACCGAATTCTGCTTCTTGGAACGTGACACCGAACCCACCATCGCCGAACAGGTCGAGGCCTACCGCGGCGTGTTCGACGCGTTCCCCGGCAAGAAGGTCGTCGTGCGCACCCTCGACGCCGGCGCCGACAAACCGCTGCCGTTTCTGACCGATGCCTCCGAGCCGAATCCCGCCCTCGGCGTGCGCGGCTACCGCACCGATTTCACCTCCCCCGGAGTGCTCGAGCGTCAGCTCCAGGCCATCGCGCAGGCAGCCGACGGCACCGAGGCGCAGGTCTGGGTGATGGCGCCGATGATCTCCACCGCCGAGGAAGCCGAACATTTCGCCGGCCTCTGCGCCGCGGCGGGGCTCACGACACCCGGCGTCATGGTCGAGGTCCCCTCGGCCGCGCTCACCGCCGCGAGCATTCTCGAACACGTCGACTTCGTCAGCCTCGGTACCAATGACCTGACCCAGTACGCCATGGCCGCCGACCGCCAGCTCGGCCCACTCGCGGCCCTCAACACGCCGTGGCAGCCAGCAGTGCTGCAATTGATCCGCCTGACCGTGGCCGGTTCGCGCGACGAGGGCAACGACAAGCCGGTTGGGGTCTGCGGTGAAGCTGCCGCCGACCCCGCCCTCGCGGTGGTGCTGGTCGGACTCGGCGTCTCGACGCTGTCCATGACCGCACGGGCCCTCTCCGCCGTCGCCGCCGTGCTCGCGAGCGTGACGCTGCCCGAGGCGCAGCAACTGGCCGCCCTGGCCCTCAAATCACATTCAGCAACGGATGCCCGTCGAATCGTTCGCGAGAAACTCCCCATACTTAATACGCTGGGTTTGTAATCTGCCCTCACTCTTTGTCAACACTGCTTACCCTGGAGGACCCCATGTCTGAACGAACCGCTGTCATCGCAAGCCGCGTAGGCCTGCACGCCCGCCCCGCCGGAATCTTTGTCGCCGCGGTCGGTGAGTTGCCCCTCGAGGTCACCATCGCCATGGCCGGCGAGCCAGCCGAGGATGCCATGGACGCGTCGAGCATCCTCTCCATTATGAGTCTCGGCGCCTCCAACGGCGATACCGTCGTGCTGCGTGCCGACGGCGAAGGCGCCGACGAGGCTCTCGATTCCCTGGTCAAGATTCTGGAGACGGATCTCGACGCCGAATAATACCCGTTCCCCGTTTGGGGACAATCCTTTACCGCACGCAACTAGGTAACTACGCTAGATAAATCTCGCGGACGCTGTGCCCGCGCGAGACCGGCGCACTGCCGGTACCTGCACCACCATCTGTGCGAGCGAAAAGGAACCTACCGTGACTGAACGACAGACGTACCTGGGCAACGTTGAGAGCACCCCTGAATCCGAGGAGCACACCATCAAGGACTGGGCGGATCTCGGCCAGGAAATGTGGTCGTACCTCACCGGTAAGGGTGCGGCCATCAACTACAGTTTCATCGATATGGTCGTCGAAGTTCCCCGTGACATCGGCCCCGATGCTCCCCGGGCCATCTGGAAGCTCAACGGCACCCTGCGGGTAACCACGAGCGACGAGAAGTCGCTCGGCTCCGATCCGTTTCGGGGCTGATCGTGAGCTCCTCGGCGAGCTCAACACTGGCTGGCTCCCCGGTGAGTCTGCACATCGATCTCGCCTTTTCCCTGGTCGAACCGACGGGTGCGGTCGGTGCGTCGAAAGCTTCCTCCGGTGCGGATTCGACCGGAGCAGAGTTCGGCGATTCCTTTGGGTCAGCGGATGCCATGCAGGGCACGGTGACCGCCAACGGCACGGAGATCACCGTCTTCACTAGTAACCCGGAAATGTTCGTGCAGGGGCGTGCGCTCAATCTGGAACCGCTGCGCGCGCTGGCTGCCGAATTGGCCTCCCGCGGTCTGACCGTCTCCATCACGGGCCCGATCGGGCTGATTGCGCGTCTCGGCGACGTACAGGCATCCGTTTCGCAACGGCTGTTGACGCGGTCACCGCACATCTTGCTCGGGTCCCGAAACGCCCTCGGGCCGCTCGTGCAGGCACGAATGCGCGGGCGTGCACGCATGCCGGTTGCCATTCCGCTGCCGCCATCGACGGTGTTTCCGCTCGCACCGACCTTTGATCGACACCGCCGGCGAAAGATCACCACAACGCACTACACGCCGGGAAGCGGGCGACCCCGCCTCATCTTCGTCGTGGGCTCGGAGAACTGGAACGGGCAGATGCCCCGGGAATTCGATCTACTGCCGGGCGTGACGACGATCGGCTCGTCCGCGGATGCCGACCTGCAATTGCCCGGGTTGAAACCGCTGCACGCCGAAATTCGCCACGATGACAACGATGAGTACGTTCTGTTTGCGATGGGTGACGTCGCGAGCAGCTCTCGGCCGGCCGAGGGAGGCACCGGGAACAGCCAGATTCTGCGCACCGGGTCGCGGCTCGAAATGGGCCCGTGGCGCATGGGCTACTTTCGGGAGGAATTCGCCGACCACGGCCGGCCGTTTGGCGGGCGCGTTGGCGGGGAGCTGGCATTCCAGAAGCCGCAGCCGCCCAGGCCGCGGGCCTGAGGGGCGCGTGAGGGTGTCGCACGTTCGATGCGGCACCCTCACGAGGTGAAAAGGTCGGTCCAGACCGCTCTCGAACCAGATTCCCCGATAAGCGCGACCGTGACGACCGATCCAAGCGCGCTGACCAGAACCACAAGATCAAGAACAATGGTGGCCGCGAGGCGTCCGGTGCGGTGTGGCAGAGCGGATGCGAAACGGGCGCCCTCGGCGGTCACGTAGCGGTACCAAAACCACTGCAGTGCCGCCACGAGGAACAGGGCAATCACCCACGGCAGCAGCGTGTTGCCGAGCGAGGTGTGCGTGCCGAGCAACGGGGTCACGTTGACCAGCCGGGACTGCAGCCACTCCCCCGCCTGCACGGCGAGCGGAACCAGCACGAGCGCTGCCAGGGCCACCAGGGGCGTCACGATGCCCAATCGCCGCCGAGCGGCCGGCCAGAACGCGGTGAGCAGCGCGCACAGAGCGGCGAGTGGCACCACGATCACGACCGCGTGCACGATCAGCACGTGAAGCGGCAGTCCGTTGAATTCCCAATCAATGTTCAAGGCGTATCTCCACTTCATCGGCTCTTGCGGGCGGGGAAATCAGAATGAGCGGAAGCGCTTGCCGGAGTAAAATACCACCGTTTGGCGTTTCCTGCTGTCCCCATCACGGGGAGGACATCACGCTGTCTATCCCCGCTAGGTTGGAATTATCGAACCGATTACCCGGAGTCGGCGATGGAACGGACAATCGTGAAAATGTTGCAGACAGAGTGCCCCGAATGCCAACAAATGGTGTGGATCACGTCGGATACCCGCTTCGCGACCTACCATTCCCTGGCCAATTCCTCCAAGGACTGCCCGGGCTCCCGAATGATCGTTCCGGTTCCCCCCAAACAGACCGCTGCGAGCCGTAAGCGGGCGCAGGCCGAACTCCTCGCCTGGAGCCACTCTACAAGCGCTGTCAGTGCCACCGAACACCAGGCCACCGAACACCAGGCCGCCAAAAACCGCGCCGGCGTGCGCCAGGCCGCCAAGCACCAGGCTGCCTGACACCAGCCGACTCGAGCATCCGAGGCGGTGTCGACTCCCTACCCGGGTCGGCACCGCCTCGTTTTTGGAACGGCGGCCTCGGTTCAGTTCAGTCAGCCGACCGCTGTGCGCTCGACGCGTTGCATCGGATGCGTAACAAACCGGCCGACCGGGAGATCTCATTCTGGCGCGGGGGTAGACTCTTTTTTGTTTTTTATCAGCCTCTTCTCAGGCCATGCCCCGTACCGTTACACACGGAGTTCCCCCACTCCACGTAAAGCCCCGGCATATTTCTCACCTCCCCCCAGGCGAGAAGTGCCGGGGCTTTTTCGGTTCCGCGGCGCCGCGAGGGCCGTGCCATGGCGGTCTCGGCAGGATCGGCCAACGAATTGGTGGCGATCCCGAGACCAGCGTGGGTCGTTCAGCGGATGCTGACCCCGGCCGGTTACGCGGCGAGCGCGGGGGCGTCGACGCGCAACGAGCGCGCCTCGTGCTGCTCGGCCAGACCGGTCAGAAGCCGGGCGAGCTGATCGACCGGGGAGTCGGGCGCTTCGGGGTGCCACTGCACACCGGTGATCGGAGCACTCTCGTGCTCGAGGGCTTCGATCAGGCCATCGGAGGCGTGCGCGGCGGCCACAAGTCCGGCGCCGAGGCGGTCGACGATCTGGTGGTGGGCGCTCTGCACCGAGATGTCGATGCGGCCGAGGCTGGCGGCCAGGGTGCTGCCTTCGGCCAGGACGACGTCGTGGGTGGAGAGAATCTGGTCGATCGGCACGTCGATGTTTTTGTGAATGCCGTCATCAATGTGCTGCACCAGATTGCCGCCGAGGGCGACATTGATGATCTGCAGGCCGCGGCAGATGCCCAGCAACGGGGTGCCGACCAGGAGGGCACGCTGCACCAGGGCTATCTGGCCCTCGTCGGCGACCGCGAAGTGCGCCGTCTCACCCTCGTAGCCGGTAGCGCCGCCGTAGAAGTGGGGCGTGACGTCTTCGCCGCCGACGATAATGAGGGCGTCGGCATCCGCTGTGATGCGCAGCAGTTCGACCGGTGTGACGTCGGCAGCGGCAACCCGGGTGACGGCCCAGCCGGCGGTTTCGGCATCGGCGGCGACGCGCGAATTGAGCACCTGCACCTTGGCGTGATAGGCGGGGCGGTCGGGGCGCGCTCCGGTAACCTCGACGACGACGAGCATCCGGTTCGTGAATTCTTGGTTCATGCCGGGCTCCCGTCCTGTCGCATTGCTGTCCTGATTCCATTGTGGGCGGCAGGCCCGTAGTACGCGAGTTGCCCTGTAACACAGGGCAACATCGCAATCGCACGGATTTCCTGAGGTTCCCAGACTCGCCTCTGCCGGTCACCCTAAACTTTGGTCATGCACGCACTTTCCTGGCGGGTCAGCTCGACCAGGACGACTCCTTTGGAAGGGACACCCGAATGACCAAGCAGTCCATCTTCGGCCGTATTTCCCAGCTCGCGAAGGCGAACATCAACGCCATCCTCGACTCGGCGGAAGACCCCGCCAAGATGCTCGACCAGATGGTGCGCGACTTCTCGAGCAGCATCTCCGACGCCGAGAGCGCGATCGCCGAGACCATCGGCAACCTGCGGCTGCTCGAAGACGACTACCGCGAAGACCAGGAAGCCGCCGTGGAGTGGGGCGACAAGGCCCTGGCCGCGAGCCGCAAAGCCGACGAGCTGCGCCTGGTCGGCAACGCTGCCGACGCCGACAAGTTCGACAACCTCGCCAAGGTCGCGCTGGGTCGCCAGCTCACCTCGGAGAAGGAAGCGAAGACCGCGGAGCCGCAGATTCAGGCCCAGACCGCCGTCGTCAACCAGCTCAAGACCGGCCTGAACGCCATGAAAGAGAAGTTGGTGCAACTCACCAACAAGCGTGCAGAGCTCGTCGCGCGCTCCAAGACCGCCAAGGCGCAGGCACAGGTGATGGATGCCGTCAAGAGCATCGACATGATGGATCCGACAAGCGAGGTCAACCGCTTCGAGGACAAGATTCGTCGCGAAGAAGCCCGGGTTCGCGGCGCGCAGGAGCTCGCCGCGTCGAGCCTCGACGCCCAGTTCGAAAGCCTCGACGACCTCGGCGAGCTCACCGAAGTGGATGCCCGCCTCGCGGCCCTGAAAGCCGGAAACACCGCCGCCCTCGAGCGCTGAGCGTTCAGTGGACAACTTTGGTGGGTGACACCCCGGTGGCACCCACCAAAGTTGTCCACTCAGGACCTGGCCGGCGAGCCCGGCGAGAAATTCGCTCTCGGCGAAGCGGATGTTGTTGGCCCCGGCCGCTGCGCCATACTGAGGTATGGCTCCCACCTTCGTTGTAGTACCGCAGTGGCAGGGTTCGATTTCTCCGCGCGCAATGCGCCTGGTCGACGGGGCGGCGGCCATTCAAGGCGACCTGCCCTTTTCGGCCACGCGTCTGGTCGACGTGCCGGTCGAGGCCGGTGACGCGCTCGATACCGGGGTGCACCGGTTCTCCGCGATCCAGCAGGTGCGGGAACGCCACACCGCTGTTTTGAAGGACACGGCCGATTGGGCGCTCTCCATCGGCGGCGACTGCGGCATTGCCCTCACCGCTGTCGAGCACGCGGCGCGCACGCATCCGGGTGACCTGGCCGTCGTCTGGTTCGACGCCCACCCCGACCTGCACACGCCAGAGACCTCACCGTCCGGCGGATTCTGCGGCATGGTGCTGCGCGCGATCAGCGGCGAAGGGCCAGCCGAGCTGGAACTCGCCGCCACGAGCAGCGTGTCACTCGACCGCGTCGTGCTGGCCGGAATCCGCGATGTCGACGATGCCGAAGACGTTCTGCTGCAGGAGCGCGGCCTGGTGAGCGTGTCCTGCTCCGAGTTGACCGACCCGGCCGCCCTGGTCGCGGCCGTCGCTGCCATCGGCGCGAAGCACGTCTTCGTGCACATCGACCTGGATGTGCTCGATCCGTCAGCTCTTGGCGGCCTGAATGACCTGATTCCGTTCGGGTTGAGCGTGGCCGAACTCGGTAAAGCGATCACCGCCCTGCGCGCTGATTTCACCCTCGCCGGAGCGACGATCACCGGGTTCGCGCCGGCCTCCCCCGAGGCGGCGACCGATGATCTGCCGAGCATCCTGCGCATCATCGGGGCACTCACCCGCTAGGAGCGTGAGTCAGTAACGCCTATTTCGGCTTGATGCCGCGGAATACGGGTCCATGTCTCGGCGTGGGTTGGGTGTTGCTGGCGCGGTAGCCAA
>NZ_SOHG01000058.1:0-24302 GCF_004403155.1 Cryobacterium sp. Hh7
ATAGCTTGTCTAGATAACAACTATTTTAGCTGGTCAGAGGGGCATTCTCGGTTTAACGCGCCGTCAAAACCTCAAGGTCAACCGGTGGATTCAGGCTTAGCCGACGTACCGACGAGTCACCGGGTGACGTCGTCCCGAAATTCCGCGTCACCGGGCTCGGAGCCAACCCGGAATCGGCAGCGACACCGGCGATATTGACCATCCAGTTGGTGTCGAATTTGTCGATTCGGGTGGTCCTGTGATTATCGCCCCGATCGGCGCCTGTGACGAGGTGCCGGGGCCGGGCGGGTACAGTGTCGGCATGAAGCTGATTGCCATCGACCCGCCCACCCGCAGCTTTTCGCGCTGGCTGACCAACGAAGAAATAGCTCGCGTCGTCGCCCACAAGCGCGGCTGGCGTCAGGCGCCCGACGGCAGCATACTGGCCGGCAAGATTCGTAAAACCCGCATCGCCGACTCCCTCGAATACCTCGGTGCCGCCGTCGTTGCGCACGGCTGGGCCAGCCGGCCACGCACCGAACCGAGCGACAGCAGCGGCCCCACCCACATAATGTGGGGCATCATCGACGCCCGCACCGACGCCGAAATCGCCGAGCAGCTCGGCGAAGCGGTTTAGAAACGGCCCGGGGCGCGTAGCGTGGCACTATGAGCCTGAATCCCAGTTACATCACGCCCGGCCTGGACTTCAACCGCGACACCAATTACATCGAGGACCGCATTACACGGGACGGCCGGGACGGCTGGCCGGTCGACGCGGGTCGCTACCGCTTGGTCGCAGCCAGGGCCTGCCCGTGGGCGAACCGCACCACGATCGTGCGCCGCCTGCTCGGCCTCGAGGGCGTCATCTCACTGGGCTTACCCGGCCCGACCCACGACAGGAACAGCTGGACCTTCGACCTCGACCCCGACGGGCTCGACCCGGTGCTCGGCATCGAACGCCTGCAGCAGGCCTTCTTCGCCCGTTTTCCCGACTACCCGCGCGGCATCACCGTGCCGGCGATCGTCGATGTTGCCTCTGGCAAGGTCGTCACCAACAACTACCCGCAAATCACCCTCGATTTTGAGACCGAGTGGACGGAACACCACCGGGCCGGCGCCCCCGACCTTTACCCCGAAGCCCTGCGGACCCAGATCGACGAGGTCGCCAACCTAATCTTTCACGATGTGAACAACGGCGTCTACAAGTGCGGCTTCGCGGGCAGCCAAAAATCGTACGAGCGGGCCTACGACGCCCTGTTTGCTCGGCTCGACTGGCTCGAAGAACGCCTGGCCGGGCAGCGGTATCTCGTGGGCGACACGATAACCGAGGCGGACATCCGCTTGTTCACGACTCTGGCACGCTTTGACGCGGTGTATCACGGTCATTTCAAGTGCAATCGAAACAAGCTCAGCGAGATGCCGGTGCTGTGGGCCTATGCCCGAGACCTCTTCCAGACTCCGGGTTTCGGTGACACGATCGATTTCGATCAGATCAAGAAGCATTACTACGTGACCCACGTCGATATCAATCCCAGCGGCATAGTGCCGAAGGGTCCGGATGCCGCCGCCTGGCTGGCACCGCATTCTCGCGCCGATCTCGGCGGCCGTCCTTTCGGCACCGGCACCCCGCCGGAGCCGCCCGTGCCCGGCGAGCGCATCGTGAACTGAACGCGTAGCGCTAGTCGGGGCGACGGGCCCGGCTCGGCTGCACGCGCGGCGGCTCCCCCGGCATCTTGGGAAAGTCCGGCGGAAACGGCAACTCACCCAGGCCATCGGCCAAATCGCGCTCCGACCACGAATACAGGACGTCGATCGAGCCGGGCTGCTCATGCATGGTCGCCCATGGGTCGCCCTGGTCGCGCAGTCGGTTCGGCACGGTGAGAATCGTGAAGGCGTGCGGGTCGGCCTGGGCGAGTTCGCTCCACTCCAGCGGGCAGGACACCGGCGCGTGCGGCAGCGGCCGGGGACTGTAGGCACCGGCCATGGTGCGGTCGCGGTTGGCCTGGTTGTAATCAATGAAGATGCGCTCGCCGCGCTCTTCCTTCCACCAGTTTGTGGTGACCCGGGTGGGCATCCGTCGTTCCAGCTCACGCGCCGCGCCGATGACCGCGTGCCGCACGTCAAGAAATTCGCGGGTCGGGGTGATCGGCGCGAACACGTGCAGTCCGCGATTTCCGGATGTCTTCACAAACGCGGTCAGACCGGCCTCGGCCAGCAGGCTCTTCCGTTCGACAGCGACCGGAATGGTGTCGGAGAAGTCCGTGCCCGGCTGGGGATCCAGATCGCCGTGCGGGCCGTCGACCATCAAAACCTGCGCATCCGAGCTCACCATGCGCACACTGTAGCCAGATTTATTGGCAGCGGCAGCCTCCGGCCGCCGCTGCCGGCAAGCTACGGGATGTAGTTGAACTCGTCGGGGTTCGGGCCCGTGCGCTCGTCGCGGTTCAGCGCAGTGATGGCGGCGATATCCGCTTCGGTGAGGGAGAAATCGAACAGGGCAAAGTTTTCCTCGACCCGGCTGCGGGTGACCGACTTCGGGAAGACGATGTCGCCCCGGTGCAGGTGCCAGCGCAGGGTAACCTGCGCGGCGGTCTTACCGAGGCGGTCGGCGATCCCGATAATCACCGGGTCAGAGAGAACCGCCCCTTGCGCGAGCGGCGACCAGGCCTCGGTTGCAATGCCGTGCTCGGTGTTGAATGCACGCAGTGAATCCTGCGTGAGGTACGGGTGTACCTCGATCTGATTGACGGCCGGCACCGTGTCGGTTTCGTCGAACAGGCGCTGCAAGTGCGCCTGCTGGAAGTTGCTCACGCCAATCGTCCGGACGCGCCCGGAGCTCTGCATCTCCTCCATCGCCTTCCAGGTTGCGACGTAGTCGCCGACGGCCGGGAGCGGCCAGTGAATGAGGAACAGGTCCAGGTAGTCGAAGCCGAGCGCTTCGAGGGTGCGGTCAAACGCGGCGAGGGCATCGGCGCGGTCGTGGAACCCATTGTTGAGCTTGCTCGTGACGTAGATATCGGCACGGGCGATACCGGACGCTGCAATCGCCTCACCGACCTCTTTCTCATTGCCGTACATCTCCGCCGTGTCGATGTGTCGGTAGCCGGCCTCAAGGGCGGCGAGGGTCGCCGCTTTGGTCGTTTCTGGGGTGATCTGAAATGTGCCGAAGCCAAGCTGAGGTATGGACGTGCCGTTGTTAAGAGTGAGTGTGGGGACAGTGGTCATGGGTAGATCTCCTCGTTCAAAAGTGCTTTGGTCGTGGCATCGCCAACATCTGCCCCGCGTTGCTCTGTCAATTCGAGAACGTCCCGGCTTGCATACGGGTAGTGGTAATTGCTGGCACGTGTAACCGAACCACGCAATCATCGGGCCTATTCCATGGCTACCCCAACGCAGGGCGCACTAGCAGCCCCCGTCGAGCTCTGAACGAGTGTGGCGCGGCAACGCACAAACTGAATGCCGACGTAGTTCGCAGCTTGCCGCCCTATTATCGGGGCATGATTGAGCCAGTGAAACGCGACCCGGTACGTCTCGGCCAGGAATCAGTGTGGGATTACCCGCGCCCACCTCTGGTTGAACACACCACGGAACACGTCACGATCGAGCTGAACGGCGCGACGATCGTCGACACCAGCGACGTCGTACGGGTGCTGGAAACCAGTCACCCGCCCGTGTACTACCTGCCGCGAAGTGCTTTTGCCGCCGGTCTGCTGAAGCCGGCAGCGGGCCACAGCTACTGCGAATACAAGGGTGTGGCCGGCTACCTCTCGATCGGCTCCAGCCCCCGTGCGGGCTGGTTTTATTCCACACCGTCACCGGGGTACGAAATTCTGGCTGAACGTATCGCCGTCTACCCGGGCGCGATGGACCGCTGCACCGTCGACGGTGAGACGGTGCGCGCGCAGGACGGCGACTATTACGGCGGCTGGATCACTAAGAAAATCGTGGGGCCGTTCAAAGGCTCTACTGGTACCGTGGGCTGGTAGTTCGCCCTTCGATACCGTTGCTTCGCACACAGTTTTCTGGTTCCGGGTATCCTCTCATCAGCCATGCATCCGAGATACCAGGCAACTGAAGGAGCTGCTGTGACCCACAACGCTGTAGACGAAGACATTCTCAACCAGTGGACCCGCCGTCTCAGCCAGGCCCTCCAGATTTTAGACCTTGACGTAGACAACCACCTCGTGCTCAATGTCGCAGACGAAGCCGCCCACGCGGTCAATCCGATGGCCGCCCCGATCACAACTTTCGTCGTCGGCTATGCCGCCGGTTTGGCCGCCGCCAACTCGGAGATGGCGTCGCACGCGGCCATCGCCCGGGCAGCGGATATCGTGATCGCTGTCTGCCGGCAGCCCGCGTACGAGGCACCCGACGAAACCGGCTGGGTCAATACTGCTCAGTAGCTCAAACTGCGCAGGAGCTCAAACCGCTCAGTAGCTCAAACTGCGCAGGAGCTCCCACCATCCGCATCACACCTCCGACCGCTCCAATCGGATGATGACCGCCTTCGACACCGGCGTATTGCTGCCGTCGGCGACGCTGTCGAGTGGCACGAGCACGTTCGCCTCTGGATAGTAGGCGGCCGCGCAGCCACGCGGCGTCGGATAGGCGACCAGCCGGTACCCGCGTAGCACCCGATCGACGTTGTCGCTGAACTCGCTGTGCACGTCGACCAGGTCGCCGTCGGCGAACCCGAGGGCGATCAGGTCCTTCTTGTTGATGAACACCACGTGACGGCCCTTCTTGATCCCGCGGTAGCGGTCGTCGAGGCCATAGATAGTGGTGTTGAACTGGTCGTGGCTGCGCAGTGTCTGCAGCACCAGGCGCCCGGGTGGCACCTCGAGGTGTTCGAGGGTGTTCGTGGTCAGCATCGCTTTGCCGGTAGGGGTGGTGAACGTGCGCGAATCGCGCGGCCCGTTCGGCAGCACGAACCCGCCGTCTTGCCGGATGCGCTCGTTGTAGTTCTCGCACCCACCGACCACGTGGGCGATGTGGTCGCGGATGCGATCGTAGTTGGCCTCAAATCCGGCCCAGTCGACGGTAACCCGCTCGCCCAGGACGGCGCTCGCCAGCCGGGAGACGATGGCGACTTCGGAGAGTAGGTTCGGTGCGACCGGCGTGAGCTTGCCCCAGGACGGATGCACCGCGCAGACCGAGTCCTCCACCGAGACGAACTGCTCGCCGCTGGCCTGCTCGTCGATTTCCGTGCGCCCCAGGGTCGGCAGAATCAGGGCTTCCTCGCCAGTCACGGCGTGGGACCGGTTGAGCTTGGTCGAGATCTGCACGCTCATTTCGGTGCGGGCCATGGCAGCCTCGGCAATGCCGGTGTCGGACATGGCGGCGACGAAGTTACCGCCGAGCCCCATCCACACCTTCATTTTTCCGTCACGCATGGCACGCACGCCGTCGACGGAGTCAACGCCATGCGCACGTGGCGGATCGAAGCCGAACTCGGCCTGAAGGGCGTCGAGGAAGGCGGGCGGCATCTGCTCCCAGATGCCCATGGTGCGGTCGCCCTGCACGTTGCTGTGTCCGCGAATCGGGGAGGCTCCAGCACCGGGCTTGCCGATGTTTCCGCGCAACAACAGCAGGTTGATGATTTCTTTGATGGTCTCGACGCCCTTTTTCTGTTGCGTCAGCCCCATCGCCCAGGTGATAATCACCCGATCGGCATTGAGGTAGCGCTGCGCAAGTTCGTCAATTTGGGCCGCACGCAGGCCTGTCGCGGCCAGGACCATCCGCTCGTCAAGTTGCGACAAATGTTGCCGTAACTCGGCCAGCCCGTGGCAATATTCGTCGAGAAAGGCCTGGTCGAGCACTGTGCCGGGGGCGGCCGCATCGGCGTCCAGTACCCGTTTGGAAACCGCCTGCAGCAGCGCCATGTCGCCACCAATGCGAATTTGCAGAAACTGGTCGGCCATGTCGGTGCCGTGACCGATGATTCCGCGCACCCGTTGCGGGTTTTTGTAGCGGCGCAGGCCCGCCTCGGGCAGCGGGTTGACGGCGACGATCTGGGCACCGGCATCCTTGGCTTCTTCGAGCGCCGTGAGCATACGCGGATGGTTGGTGCCTGGGTTTTGGCCCATGATGATGATCAGGTCTGATTTCGCGAAATCGTCGTAACTGATCGTGCTTTTGCCGATTCCGACGGTCTGGCCCATGCCCCAGCCCGTGGACTCGTGGCACATGTTGGAGCAGTCCGGCAGGTTGTTGGTGCCGTAGGCGCGGGCGAACAGTTGATAGGCGAAAGCGGCCTCGTTGGACGCGCGGCCGCTGGTGTAGAAGGCGGCCTGGTTGGGTGAGTCGAGCCCGTTGAGCTTGGCCGCAATCACCCGAAACGCCTCGGCCCAGCTGACCGGGCGGTAGTGGTCGCTGCCAGCCGGCTTGTACACGGGTTCGATCAGCCGACCCTGCATGCCAAGCCAATATTCGCTCTTCTCGCGCAGGTCGGCCAGCGAGTGCTCGGCCCAAAAGGTGGTGGGAATTGTGATCGGTGTGGCCTCCCAGGTGACGGCCTTGGCACCGTTTTCGCAGAATTCGAAGGCCTTGCGCTGGCCCGGGTCGGGCCAGGCGCAGCTCATACAGTCGAAGCCGTCCTTCTGGTTCATCGAGAGCAGAGCCCGCATCCCCCGCCGGGCGCCCATCTGAGTGATCGCCGGTTCCATCGAGTGCAGCACGCCCGGAACGCCAGCCGCCCAGGCCTTGGAATGGGTGACTTCGATGTCGTCGTCGGTGACGTCGTCGATTGGTGGGTCGCTGCTCATGGGGGCGCCTCTCTCTCTCCGCGGGGTTCACGAGCGCCGTGGCCGTGGTGTCGGCCAGCCACGCGCTCGTTGATGGCACGATACACCGGCCGGGCCCGGGGCATCCGATTCGGTCAGTCTGCACGAATTCGCAATATACCCGAGGTGTATGTGTTTACGTCACATCCCCGATGTGAAAGGCCACCAACATGTGCAGAGCGGTTACCTGCCAGACCTGCAAGACCTGCCAGAAGACTACCCGGGCCGGGTGCGGCCAGCACGTCGACCAGGTGATGAAGAATGTGCCGCGCAGCCAGCGCTGCGAAGGCCACGTCAAGGAGAAGGCCACCGGCGGCTTCTTCGCGCGAATGTTCGCCTGGCCACTGGATCAGCGCGCGCTGACGGGGTGAGGGAGGCTCGGGTGCGGGCGATATCGTGGGGCAATGAACACCCTGACGTTTCGCCGCGCGACCAACGACGACATTCCGGCCCTGCTGGAGCTGGTGACGAACGCCTACCGCGGCGAGGCCAGCCGGGCCGGCTGGACTACAGAGGCCGACCTCATCGATGGGCAGCGCATCGACGCTGACCTGCTGCACGCGGACCTCGATCGCCCCGACAGCCTCGTCATTCTCGCTGAACGCGGCGTCGATCTGGTCGGCTGCGCCCACATCGCCAAAGACCTGGGCGACACCGCCTATTTCGGCATGTTCGCCGTGCGCCCGACGGGCCAGAGTCAGGGTGACGGCACGCGGATCCTGGTCGAGGCCGAACGCCTGGCCGTGGCCGAATGGGGTTCGACCGTGATGATCATGACCGTCATTGGCCTGCGCGACGCCCTCATCGCGTTCTATGAACGACGCGGCTATCGTCGCACGGGCGTGCGGAAACCCTTCCACGTCGACACGCGATTCGGCGTGCCCAGGCGCGATGACCTGCACCTCGAGGTACTCGAAAAGGGACTGCACCGCGGCTAAATACGTCGCCCGTATACTCGGCGCACCAGCTATGGCGGGCGCGCCGACCCGGAGTTAGCGCGGTGACGGCGGGGGCAGTCGGAATCGCACTATTTGTGCCCCTGCCCGCCGAATTGCGGCCACTATGGGGGCATGACTATCGAACAGCCGCGGCACCGCACCCTGGCCACCATTGACCTGGACCTGCTGGTGATGACCTTGGGCAACGGTGAGGGTGGCTACTACAACGCCGCGACCGGGGACATGCTGACCATCATGGACGGCGATGTCATCACGGGCGACGCCGAAGACATCGATCTTGACGACCCCGCCTGGATTGGAATTGGAGCCGAGGACTCCCGTGACAAATACCGGGATATGTCCGATTTTGCGGACGCCGTCACCGATCCCGTCATCGCCGACCGCTTGGCCCGAGCGTTAAACGGTGCCGGAGCATTTCGCCGCTTCACGAACACGGTGCAGGAGGCAGAGCCCAGGCTCGACCTGATTTGGCACCGTTTCGCCGAGGCACGCGCCGTTTCACGGGCGATCGATTGGCTGGTCGACAACGATCTGTGCGATGAAATCGAAGCCGCCCTCGCCGTGCAGGAACGAGCCGACCAGGCGGAACGGGCCTTGGGCGAGGCTGCGCGCTGGGTCTGGGACCACTCCTGAAGGCATCCGTTACTGCTACCAGAAACCCAGGGAGAACTCGGCGAAGACGGTGGAGAGCACGAACGAGGCCGTGATCGCCACGAGTCCGACGGGAATGATCTTCCAGCCGATCCGCTTCAGCAGGGGCATATCCTTGCCGAGGCTCAGCCCCGCACTGACGAGCACGACGGTCGCCAGGGACAGAAAGTCGACGCTGGTCACCAGAGCCGTGAGCAGCTCGCCGACCGGAGACCAAGGGCTGGAGATCAGCGCTCCGATGGTCGTTGCCCAGACAATCGCCGAAATCTTTCGCGAGACCTTCGCCAGAAACATGCTCACCAGAATCAGCGCGACCATGATGGCGTAGCCGCCGACGATGCTCCAGGAAAAGGACTTTGCGGCCACCGACGCCGTCGCGATGCCGACGATGGAGAGCACGCTCATTGCCAGCCAGATCGGGAGTTTCACCGGCGCGGCGGCCTCCGCAGCGGCTTCCCGGAACCGACGGTTCTCATCGACGGCGGTGGCATCCACTGCCTGCTGCTGATCGACCTGTTTCCGAGTCAACAGCCGGTAGAACCGGTCGGCGAGCGGCAGGGCGATGTAGATGCCGACGTAAACGCCGAGGACCGTGGTGATGAGGTTGGACACCGCGGCCATGGCGAGAATCTGCTCGGCCTGCGCTGGAAACTGGGCCACGATGCTCGCTGCGGCCGCGGCCATCATCGACCCCGACCCCACCCCGGCGCCCATGGCGAGGGCAAGGGGGTCGAAGATATCGGCTGAGGTCAGAAGCGACGCGAGCAGGCTGATGTACACGGCACCAAACAGCGTTCCGAACACATACATCGCGAGCACTCCGCGATACTGGTCGGAATCGGGGCCGTACTTCTCACTGACCATAGCGAAGGCTGGTTCGCGGTCGAGCGAAAATGTGGCACCCACCGTGGATTTGCCCATGCGCAGCAAGACCGCGAGCGGCAAAGCGAGGGCGACCGTGCCCAGCAGATGACCGATTTCCTGCACCAGCAGGGCTGGCCCGGCGTCGAGCAACAGGGGAAGGCTCGGACCGATCGAGAATGCCAAACGGGCAACGAGAAGCATCACGGCGATGCCCACGAACGCGTTGGCGATCTTTTGCAGGTTCAGCCCGAGCGGCTTGATTGTCTGCACCGACACCACGGCACCGATCAGAATGGCCCAGACCATCGGAAAAATGATGATGGTTCCAACGCCGAGGTCGATCGTCAGGGACCCGATGGCCTGACATCCCACCGCGATGACAAATGCCAATGCAAGGATCGGCCAGGCATTTTTCAGTCGAACGGGTGCCGACCGCTCGGCGGGCTTGGTCGGCGTGACGCTAGTGTTCATCGGATTCCCCAGTGGTCTGCGCGGTCGAGCGCGATTGTGCTGCGGCGATGAAAGTCTCGCGCTGCACCGTGTCGGTGCTGACGCCGAGCACCGTCCACGCCATCGCGATGGCGGATTCGAACATGATCTCGTAGGCCTCCGGAGTATCAGCGACGGCCGCGAATCCGTGCGAGTGAATGGGAACCTGAGCCCCTGGGATGCCCACCCACGGGTGAATGCTGGGGATGACTTGGGAAATATTACCCATGTCCGTTGACCCACCGCTCAACCCCGCCGATCGTTCAACGTTGCGCCCGAAGAACGCCATGCCCTCGTTCCAATGGGCGCACAACACCGCGTCCTGGAGCAGCGGCTCGTAGAGGGGTTCGGTCTGCTCGAACTCCAGCGTCGCCCCCGTCGCCAGCGCGCCAGCCTCAAAGCACCGACGAACGCGCACGAGGAGCGCCTCGTACTGAGCCAGAGTGAAGGCTCGGCATTCAAATTCCACCACCGCCGTGTCGGGAATGATGTTCGTCGCAAATCCGGCCTCAGAAACATAGAGAGCGATTCGGTGATCGCTGGGAATCTGCTGACGCAGCAGCCCCACCGCCACCTGCGACAACACTGCGGCATCCGCAGCGTTAACTCCCAGATGTGGTGCCGCCGCAGCGTGAGCGGCTGTGCCGCGGAACGTCGCCCGGTATCGGCCGACGGCCTGGCTCGTCGTTCCTTCCGGGTTGTAGGACATTCCGTCCTGAACGGGGTGGGTCATCATGGCGACGCCCACACCATCGAACACGCCGCGTTCCAGAAGCACAACCTTGCCACCGCCGTGCTCTTCGGCTGGAGTTCCGATCACCCGCAGGGTGATGTCGAGGTCATCCACGAGTGGGAGCAGGGCGAGTGCGGCCGCTACGCTCGCGCCGGCGATTATGTTGTGGCCACAGGCATGACCGATGTTGGGCAGCGAGTCGTATTCGACGCAGACGGCCACCGTCAGCGGTCCGCTACCTGCGGTCGCCACAAAAGCTGTCCCAAGCTCTGCCACACCGCGTTCTACCGCGAATCCCGCTTCTTCAAGTCGGGCGGCGACCAAAACGGATGCCCGGTGCTCCTGAAAGGACAGCTCCGGGTCGGCGTGAATGGTGCGGCTCAGCTGGAGCACGTCGGCGGCCACGGACGCGACCTGTTTGACGACGTCCGACCTCAGCCCGGTCGTCTCGGCGAGCATGGCGGAGAAGTCCACGGGTAATTCCGATCTGGCGGCCCCGGGCCGCCCGTTCTGGTCATGCCGATGCCGACACTGATTCGGGGCATCCGCTCTGCAGAGCCTATTACGTCGGGACGTTCTCGCTTTTACTGGACGGAAACAATCCCCCTCATTGGGGTCCAAGCGTCGAGGTCGTGACCCGTCGGGAAGGTAGCCACACGCCCGAAGCGGGGTGATACGGTAGCAAAAAGTGCAGCAGCAGCCCCGACAATGCGGTAACAGCTGCCGCACCGATGGCGCCGAAATTAGTGTGCTGGGCATCGACGTCGACCCCGACGAGGGTGGTCAAAGTCCAGCCGAGAGCCCAAAGAGCGGCTACACCCAGTGCCCACAGCCAGCGGCGTCTGGCCCGCCGCGGCAGGGCGATGGCCTGCGCGGTGCCGAGAACGAGCCCGGTGACCGCGCCCATCAGGGCTAGTTCGGCCAGGGTGGTTCGATAGTCAACAACGGTTGAGCCGAGTAGCAGCCCCAGGCCCATTCCGATGGCCGACAGCGGTACCCAGATCAGCGGATCGAGTCGACGCCGGCTGACCAGCACCTGTCCAACGCCGATCACGACTCCGCAGACTGCGCCACCGATCAGGGCCGATACGGGGTTGCTGACCCGCCCACCGACGGCGGTTCCGGCGAGGCTGGCTATGGGAAAAGCGAGGAAACCGACGAGCCAGAGCAGCCAGGTTGAGAGAAAAGTGGGGTTACGAAAGCTGGGGTTGCGATGGAGTTGCCGCGATCCGATCACCTCTGCCCCAATCTCGTTGGCCACTCCACGCGCCGACCCTCCAACATGCTACGCCCAAGCCGCTGGCAGTCCAAAGAGTAGAGTTCGCCAGCGTTGATCCGCGTCAGTGAATCAGGCAGCGACCTCCGGTGACGCCAGCGGCGTGATGTAGGAGTAACCGGTGGCGGTGTTCTTGGTGATCGAGAGCACCAACTGCATGTGCGGTTCCAGGGCGGTGACCTTGTCGAGCGGAGCACCGACGATGAGTTGAAATCCGAGGCCCTTCCACGCGGCGACCGCACGCCCGGCGAACTCGGCATCGGATTTCACGAAACCCTCGTCGAGAAAGACCGGGGCAAAACGCGGCCGGGTGCGGCTCTCATCGCCGAGCTGAAAGCGCAGGGCGGCGCCGACGACGAAGGCCACGAGTTCCTGCGACTCGCCACCGCTCTTGCCGCCGAGCGAGGAATAGGTGCTCACCTCCACGCCGTCGGGCGTCACGCGCACTGCGGTGATTTCGACATGCTGGCGCACGTCGAGCAGCAGGTCCCGCTGGGAGTTGTTCAGCCCGTCGGGCCGGCGAATCAAAGCCATGAACCGCTGCAGCCGGGTGAAGCGGTCCTCGGTTTCATCATCGGTAAATTGCTCCGTCGCGCCTGAAGAGAGCGCCTTGAGCTCCTTGCGGAACGAGGTCGCGTCACCCGGGTGCAGGCGGCGCAGGGCGATCTGCAGGCGGTCCCGGCCCGCGCCGAACGGCAGGGTCGCGAGAATTTCGTTGATCGGTCGCAGCCGGTCTTCGATCTCCTCGATTGCCGAGTTGAACGCGCCGGTGAGCGGCACGAGGTCCTGGCCGCTCCAGGCGGAGAGTCGGCGCTTCCATTCCTGCCGCCGCTCCGACAGGCCGAGGGTGCGGATCGCGTCGAGAATGTCGGTGTAGCTCGTGACCGATTCGAGCGCGACGCCGATGTTCGGGTCGGGCCAGCGGCTCTGGAAGGACTCGAAGATGCCGATCATGGCCGCGCGATCGCGTGCCGCGCTGTCGCGGTCCTGCGCCGACTGCGCAATCAACCGCTCGCGCAGGCGTTTCAGGCCGGCGGGAAAACCGGAAAGGTCGTTCTGGTCGGTGACCAGAGCAAACTGCTCACTCAGGTGCGCGGCATGTTCGGCCGCGAGCACGAGCGCGTCGCCCTGGTCGATCTGGTCCAGCCGCCCGCTCACCGTGTCTTGCGCGTCGACGATGCTGCTCTGCTCCTCGGCCAGCATTGCGCCGGTCTGGTCGGCCGCGTGCTTCTGCTTTCCGGCAATATCGAGTTGGAGGGCCAGCCGGCCCTCTTCATCGTTCAGGGCGCGCAGGATATCGCTGCCGGCGAGCATCCGTTCTTGCTCGGATTTCTTGCCCGCAATGCGCTCGGCGGCCGCCGCAACGTCGATGGTCGACCAGTCGGTGTCGAGAATGTGCTGGTGAGCGGCCTGGTTATCGCGCAGTCCGACCAAGCTGTCTGCGACAGCGGATGCCCGTCCAGCGACAGCATCGGCCACCCGCCCCTGCGCCGCGAGTTCCGACGCAATATCGTCGAGCCGGGCGCGGCTGGAGAATCCGATGATCGATTTCTGACCCGCGTTTGCGCCGTGGGCGCCCCGGGACCCATTGCGAGTCTGCCCGCTCGAAGTCACCCGTGCGCCTGCGCCACCCAGCTCGGATGGGCTGGCCACACACAGTGCGTCGAGGTTTGCGCTCCGCAGGCGCGCCTGCACCCAGCTGCTGAACGGCGAGTCTTTCACGTCGAGCTTGCCCGAGACGTAACGAGCGTCGCCGACGGCCACGACGTGCGGCTTCAGCTCAACACCCTCAAAGTGGATGCGCAGCGGCAGCTGCAGCGGGTCGATCGCCGCGCTGAGCTGAGCGAGCCGGGTCTCATCGACGAGCAGAACCTTGACGACCGAGGCGAGGGTCACCTCGGCGGCCTGCCGCCACTGCTCTTCACCGGCGGCGAGGTCGATCAGTTCGGCCACGAACGGCAGCTCATCGACCGGAATGTTCGCCGCTTCGGAAATCAGCAGCCGGGCCTGATGCAGTTGCTGGGGCACGAGGCTCTCGCGTCCGGTCAGAAAGGCACGTTCCTGCTTGAGCAAGCGGATGCCCTCCTCCACCGGGTACGACTCGCGTTGCAGCGCAGAGCGGGTCGCTTCCAGTGCGGCCTCGGCGGCGGCGAACCCGGCGGCGAATTCTTCGGCGGCGCGCTGAGCTGCCGCGAAGGATGCGGGCGAATCGAGCTGCAGGGCGAGATTCTGCACCCGATCGTCGAAGCTCGCGCGCTCGCGCGCCACGTCGTCGTGCCGGTGGCGCAGCTGGGTGAGTTCGTTCTGCAGGCGTTCGAGCAGGTCGCCGCCGTTGTTGCGTTGCTGGTGTTGCAAGTCGGCCACCCGAGTTTTCAGAGCGGTCTCCCCGTCACGCGCCTCGCTCAGGGCAACCCGGTTATCCCGGCGGGCAACCCGGTTGGTGTCGGCGGCGGTCTCGAGGAGGGCCTGCTCGGTCTGCAACTGCCACAGCACGAACGGGGTATCGCCGGCCCGGTGCACGCCGAAGGTGTCGACCAGATCGGCTTTGGCCGTCGCGGCCTCATAGCCGGCGTTGAGCTCGGGCAGGCGTTCGAGCACCTGCGCCTTCTGCGCCTCGGTGACCATGGCGCCGTAGGAGCGCTCGAGGTCTTCGAAGTGGTCGACGGCCTTGTCGGCGGCGGCGAAGGTGGCCGGCTCTTCGAGCACCATCGACTTATACAGTCCATCGACCGTTTTCACCTGCTGGCCCGCCTGAATGCGGGCGAGCAGGCGCAACGCTTTGCTGCCCTCACCGTTGGCACCGATGCCGAGCCGCGTGTACAGCGTCTGGGCGAACGCCGCGTAGGTGTCGAAGACGTCGAGGCCGTCGAAGTGGGCTTTCAGGGCGCGCTTGTCGAACCGATTCTCGGCGATGGCGGCGAGGTCGCGCAGGTCGAGGCATCCGTCTGTCGTAGCCATTTTCATGGTGACGTCGGCGAATTTGTGGGCGCCGCGCGGCACGAAGTAGGCCCGCAGCACGGTGAAGCGGCGCTGGTTGTCGTCGACAAAGGTCATGGCGATGGCGCCCCAGGTGGCTGCGTTTGCGCCGCGCAGCACCTGGTCGGTCAGCTCGTCGGTGCCGGCTTCGCGGTTGGCGTCGGTCTTGCCGCGAAGGTAGGTCATCAGGTTGCGCTGGTCGACGCTGCGGGCCCGGCCGGAGCCGGCGTCGTTCGACGCACCGTTGAACGGGGTGTCCGAGGGCATCATGAGGGCGAGGTAGGCGTCGAGCAGGCTGCTCTTGCCGGTGCCGGAAGCTCCGGAGACGAGCGTGGCCGAGGCACTGAAGTCGACCTCGTGGTGACCATGAAAGCCGCCCCAATTGACCAGTTGCATCGATTCGGCACGCCACTGCGTGGTGCCCTCGGTGGCGCCGTTGATATAGAACAGCGGGGAATCGTTCATACCAGGGGCTCCATCAGCGGTTCGTTATTTTCGACGCGCAGCCACTCGAGCAGCTCACGCAGGCGCTCCACCGGCAGCAGCACTTCGATCACTGCGGAGATGCGAAAGCGGTCGGGGTCGCTGGTTTTCAGCAGCACCCGCGCCTTGGCGAGGCTGTCGACGGCGGCCGTCGCCTTGCGCGCGTCGCCGGACAGGTCGGTCGCGTGCTCCGGCCGAAAATGGGCAACGTTGTCGACCAGGTTGTCGCGGTCGACCAGAACAATTTCCAGGCCGTTGGCGCGTTCGCTGCGAAAACGCTGGCGGAGCAGCACGAGCAGAATGGTCTCTTCCCGGCTGTAGGCGACGTCGTGCAGCAGGGTGGGGAAGCGTTCGCCGCCCTCGGCGAGGGCCTGCCGTTTGAAGGCGATCTCGTAGTGCAGGTCAACGTGCAGGTCGAGAAAGACGTCGTTGAGCCGGGATTTGAGCAGGCTCTGCGACTTCAGCAGGGTCTGCCACTCGGCCGGCTGCAGTGCCGACGAAATATAGCGGTGCTTGAGCAGCAGCACGAGCGTCCGGCGCTGCTCCACGCTCAGGCCGCCCTCATCCCCCTCGAACAGCGAGAGGCTGGCCGGGTCGCTGTCTATGCCGGTGTCGTCGTCAGCCAGGTCGTCAGTCATTCTCGGAACCCAAATTCTGGGCGGCCAATGCCGCCGTGTCGTCGTCGGTCAAAATGAGGCGCGGCACCTCGAAGAAACGCACCGAGCCATCCGGTCGCACCGTTTCAAAGCGCTCCAGCCCCGCCGTGCCCGGGCTGAGCTGGGCGGCGAGCTGCAGCAGGCCGAGGATCTCGACCGGCCGACGCAGGCTCGCGTCGAGCCCGTTGAAGGCGCTGCCAATGGATGCCGCCTCCCCCGTCCCGTATTTCACGCCGATAGCCGCCACCAGTGCGTCGCGCAGTTCTTGGAGCAGTGGCCCACCCTGCTGCCGCAGGGCGTCGAGGCTCGGCGCCGCGGGCGCGGCGCCCGACACATCGGCCAGCGCGGGCGGAGCGCGGTGGGCGACCGGATCGTAGAACCGTTCGTGCAGGTGCTCAACGTCGAGGGTGCCCGGCATCAGTTCGGCGGTGACAGTGGAGCGGGGCCCGGCGGTCTGCATCCAAGTCGCGAGCTCGCGATTGACGTCGCGCAGCACACGTTCAAGCTCGCGATCTTTCACGACGTCATGGTTGACGATGTGCTCGCGCAGCGTGGTCGTGAGCCCCTTGCGCTGGGTCAGCACGTCGTCGATGCCCTTGCGAATGAGGGTGACCGTGCTCATGAAGCTGCGGCGTTCGGTGCGACTGAGTTCGAGGGCGAACGGATGCAGCAGAATCGTCTCGAGATCCGCTTTCAGCCCCTGCAACAGAGCGTCGTTGCGCAGCAGGGTGAAGGCGCCCTCGAAGGCGCGACCCTCCGCGGTCGACGACATGAGGGCATCCGTTTTGGCGAGGTAGTCATCGAGAACCTCGCTGATCGGCCGTTCCTCGCCGCGGAAGTCGTTGACGATCTGGCGATGCATGGCCGCGACGGACTCTTCGACCCGTTTGAAGTCGCTCGGCAGCTGCTGAATAAGGTTGATGAGGTTGGCGTAGCCCTCGTGCATCTGCTCATTGGAGGCCGGCTCAATGTCGCCGCCGTCGGAGAGCCGGTCACGCTCGCTGCTGAGCTCGTGGATCTGCTGGTCGAGACGCCGCACCCGCTCCTCGCGGTCTGGGTTGGCTTCGGTGGCGCGATGACGCACGGTGTCGACGATCGTGGTGAGGCGGGATTCGCTGATCAGCGCCCGATCTCGGGCGAGACCGTCGACGAGCAGCAGGGCTTCGAGGGCGTGGCTGGTGAGCGAGTAGTGTTCCTCCCCCGCGTCGCTGATCTCCCGGTAGAGCCAGAGGTCGTTCATCCACTGCACGCAGAGGGCGCGGCCCGTTTTCTCGGGCGCATCCAGGCCGATGCTGCGGAGGTCGGCGAGGTAAGCATCCACTTGGGTGTGCAGTGCCTCGCAGGAAACGCTGCGATGCTCACGGCTGAACGAACTCTTGAACACAGCGAGCACGAACGGCGCCCATTTGCGGTCGAGCAGTCGCAGGGTGGGTTTATCGAAGGCTTCGCGCACCCGCGCCAATTCGCCTGCAATGTCACTCAATAGCTGGTTCCTTTCCAGCTCTCCACTTTAACCGACTTGCGGGGTGCCCCTGACCTGATCAGCCCAGCAGGCGCGGCCGCTTCCAGTCGGCGCCGTGCACGTGCTGGTCCAGAAAAGCGAACACGGTCTGGTACCAGACCACCGCGTGTTGAGGCTTGAGTACCCAATGGTTCTCGTCGGGAAAGAACAGGAATTTGTGCTGGGTACTGCCGTCGACCCCTGCGTGGTGTTCGGCGAGCTCAGACCACAGCCGCAGGCTTTCGCCAATCGGCACCCGGTAGTCGTGGTCACCGTGAATGACGAGCATCGGCGTGACGATCTCGCGCACCGCCTGGTGCGGCGAATTGTCGATCATGCCTTGCGCCGAGAATATGCTCTGCCAGTATTGCGAGTCGTCGGTCGTTCCGTTGAACTGGTCGAGCGACCACAGGCTCGCGTGGCTGACGATGGCGCGGAACCGATCGGTGTGGCCGGCGATCCAGTTGGCCATATAGCCTCCGAATGATCCGCCCATCGCTGCGGTGCGGGTCTCGTCGATCTCGGGCAGCTCTTCGACTGCATCAACGATCGCGAGCAGGTCGGTGTAGGGCTTGCAACCCCAGGCGTTCCAGCCGCGAGCGATGAAATCGAGCCCGTAGCCGGTCGAGAGCGCGGGGTCGGGCAAGAGCACCGCGTAACCTCGGGCTAGGGCGAGCAGCGGGCTCCACCGCCAGCTCCAGGCGTTCCAACTGTTCAGCGGGCCGCCGTGAATCCATAGCAGAAGCGGGGCCGGATGCTCCTGCCCGGCTCCCGCAGGCAGCAGTAGCCAGGCGCGTACTCGCGCTCCGTCTTCGGCCACGGTCTCAACCTCGGTGATCGTGCCGGGAACCTCGGGGAGCGCGGCCGGTGTGGCGAGCATGCTGACGGCACCGGAACGGCCGATGCGCACCGGATGCGCCGGCGCGATCCAGGAGGAGCGCAAGGCCACGAGGTCGCCGGTCTGGGCATCGACGCAGACGTTGGTGTAGCTGAAGTCGTCGGTGGTGAGCTGCTCGGGCGCTCCGCCGTCTAGCGGTACGCGAAAGATCGGACCGCGGCCGTCGTGGTCGGCCGTGACGATAAGGGCCTGGTTGGATTCGGTGTCCGCGTCGAAGACCAGGCTGGTCGGCCAGCGGTCCCATTCGGCGGCGAGGCGACGCGGGCGGCGGCCGTCCAGGTCGGCAGCCCAGAGTTCTTGGTCGGCCGGACCCTCCGGGGTACTGACGGCTGTTCGCACGAAGGCGATCTGTCTACCGTCGAGGCTCACAGCCGGGAATTCGAAGTCAACCTTCAATTCGTCGAACAGGGTGGTCTGGGTGCCGGTCGCGACGTCGATGGAGGCCAGCACATAGCGACCGGAGCGTTGCTCAGCAACCCGCAGGGCGACGATTAGCGTGGATCCGTCCGGGGTTAGGGCCTGGCCGGCGGTATCCATGGTGCGACCGGGGGCGGCCGTGAGGTCTCGGGGACGCGGGAGGTCGGCTGGATAAGGAGCGGGGGCATCCGCTTCGCTGACCGTGTCGCTGGCGCTGGCGGGAGGTGCGATCGTGTCCTGCAGGTCGGCGAGGTCGAGCGCCAGCAGGTGGGGTTCGGCCGGACCGAGATCGTGGTCCCAGAACCGCACCGGGTAGCTCTCGTGCAGAATAGCCGCGACCTTCTTCTCGGTGCGTTCCTTGCGGGCGGCGCCTTCAGCTTCGAGGTCGGCGGCGCTCGGCAGGAGCTCGGCGGCGATCACGAGGTTGGAGGAGGAGGACGCCACCGCGGCGATGCCGGATACTCCCCCCGCCAGGCGGGTGATCGCGCGAGCCTCGCCGCCGGCAACAGGCAGCAGCCAGAGCTGGGCGGCCACGGCGTCCGTGTCAGCACCCTTGTCAGCAGCCGCGTCGAGGCGGGTGGAAACGAACAAAACGTCTCCGTCGGCCGTAAACGCGGCCCCGGATTCGCCCTTCGCCGACCGGGTCAGGCGGGTCGGAACGCCGGTGCCGTCGGCGGCCACTGACCACAGTGCCCGCTCATAGCTCGTCTGGTCGCGGGTGAGGGTCGCAACAGTGAGGACGACCCGCTGCCCGTCGGGCGAGAGCGCGAGGCCCTCCACCCGCGGCAGCGCCACGTAGTCATCGAGACTGGAAAAGGGCGTGGGGTGAGACTCCATTGTCATGCTTCAACGCTACCCGACCGGAATGACTAGCCGCTGGCGCACGCGTCGCCGGAGACTCAGGTGCGCCATGGTCGTTCGGGCCGGTAAGGTTCGGGGCTGGGGGTGTTGGCTCGGTGGTTGTGAGCGGGTCGCCAGGTTTGGGTTGGGTCAAAGAGCAGTGGTCCGAGTATGTGGGGTCGGCCCTTGATCATGCGGATTCTCCATCCGCTGGTGTCGATGGTGTGGTGGTGGAACCAGCAGAGGAGGACGCCGTTGTCGATGTTGGTGAGGCCGTGTTTTTGCCAGGGGATGACGTGGTGGACTTCGCTCCACCGGGCGGGAATGGTGCAGCCGGGGATGATGCAGCCTCCGTCGCGGGCGGCGATGGCGGTGCGTTGCTTGGCGGTGAAGCAGCGAACTGTGTCGCCGAGGTAGAGCACGTCGCCGTTGTCGCCGAACAGTACCTTTCGGGCGCCGCCGGTGCAGATGGCTTCTTTCACCCGGCGGAACGAGACCGGGGCTTCGATACCGTCGATCCAGCCAACGCCACGGCCCTGGTCGAGGTCGCTGGCGTTGATGTGGATCATGACGGTCGGGGCCGCACCGCCCATCGTCGGGGTCTGCGGGTCGCGCGCGGCCGCTTCAAACACGGAGCGAAGGATGTCAGCACGCTTCTCACCGCCGGTGCGGCGGTCCCCGTCGAAGCGGGTATCGCCGCTGAACGGGTCGGCACTGAACGGGTCGGCGCCGAACGGGTCGGCGCCGAACGGGTCGGCGCCGAAGCGCTCACTCTTCGTGCTCGGGCCGTCGATGTCAACGCCGTCCAGCTCGCTGGGGTCATTGCCGGGTTCGGTGGGTTCAAATCGCGGTGTGCGGGACCGCGCCGATAGGAACGTGTCGAACAACGTGTCCATGATGCCGCGCAGTTCCGGGGTGACGTTGGCGCGCACCGGGTAGAGCCCGTTGCGCAGCAGGCCGAAGGTCAACGTGCTTTTCGCCTCGACGGCGTCGTCGTTGGGCGCGGTGCCGTCGGGGTCGAGCCGGCCCTGCCACTCCAGGGCTTGTGCCCGCAGCATGTCGGGCGCGAAGCGGATGCCCGCGCCCGGCAGCCCCACTGTCTCCGGCGTGATCTCCCCGGTCGCCGACGCCACCAGTGCACGTTCGACGCGGTCGAGGTCGTCCGGCAAGACCCGGCCCTGCAACGCGGTCAGGGTGCCGGCGATGATCTCCGCCGACTCCACCCCAAGCTCCCCACTTACGAGCCCCTCGGCAATGACCGGATACCGGGCCGCGACCGGCAAACCAAGCGGGGTGCGTTCGACCGCCGTCTCGCCCAGTTTCAGGCGACGCTTGGCTTCACGGCCGGAGATGCCGGCAAGTTGGGTGATGAACTCAACCCGGTTACGGCATCCGTTTTTATACGCCAAAGATCCGTTGCCGAGGTCGGTCTCCGCGCGAACTCCAATGTCGGTGGTCGACCGCAGTCTGGCCGCATCGACCTTGCGCCCGAGGCCCTCCAGCGCGGCCATGACCGCGACCGCTTCACCGTCATCAAGATGACTAAACCGCACCCCGTCAACAACGGAAGCCAACAATGCACCGGCCTGAGCAATCACCGCAACCCGGGAACTCTCAAACTCCGGCATCGAACCGGCTGCTGCGGGCGGGACGGTGAGGGTCATGGCGACGATGCCTCCTTCACCCACAATTATACTCCGAAACGCCCGTGAAAGCGAGACAATCTCAGTATTATGGTGCGATTTTCTAAGAGTTGTCTACGATCAGCGAACGGGGCTCAAAGCTCGTTTGAGCAGCCAAGGTCAATTCGCTGCGCACCTTGGGAAGACACTTTCTCGATCAGGGCAGCTCGGCATCCGCGTTGACGACGGCGTCAACAGCGACGTCAGCCGCGCGCATCACCGAGCGGCGCGTCGCCCACCAGGTACAGCCGCTGCGTGGCGCGGGTCATCGCAACGTAGAGTGCCCCGGCACCGCGCTCCGAGGCCGCGAGAATCGCAGCTGGGTCAACAACGATAACAGCGTCAAACTCCAGCCCCTTGGCGTCCTGTGGGGTGATCAGCGCAATGTCCCGGCTCAAGCCGAGCGCACCGACGCCGAGCAGGTCGCCGAATTCGGCGCGCAGGGTGGCTTCCAGGTCGTTGAGACCGGCGTCGACGACGATCACGGCGAGGGTGCCGCCGGCGCCGAGCGCCAGATCACGGCGAACCGCCGACGCGGCATCCGCTACCGTCTCGACCGGCCATTCGCTGGACCGCACCGTGCGGGAGGGCGTGATCGACAAGCCGTGCGAGATCGCGACGGTTTCGGCCGCTGTAGCGATCTGGCTCGGCGTGCGGTAGTTCACGGTGAGCTCTTCGAGCCGCCAGCGGTCGGCCTCCGGCGATCCCGCGAGTACCGGCTGCAGCGCCTCCTTCCAGCTAGCGGATGCCGCAGCGCTCGCCGCCTGCGCGATGTCGCCGACGATCGTGAACGACCTGCGCGGACCACGCCGCAACACGAGCCGCCACTGCATCGGGGAGAGTTCCTGCGCTTCGTCGATGACGACGTGGCCGTAGGTCCAGCTGCGGTCTCGCGCGGCACGCTCACTGGTCGTGGCCCGCTCATCGAGTTCGCCGGCACGAGCGGCGAGGTCTTTGGCGTTGACCAGCCCCTTCACCCGCATGTTTTCAATGGCCGTTTCGGCGTTCTCCACGTCACGCTTGCGCTGTTCCTTGAGCGCGCGCTTCTTCGCCTGGTCGACCGCGTTGTACTCGCCGAGCAGTTCGGCCGCCTCATCGAGCAGCGGAATGTCGGCGATCGTGAACTCGGCGTCGCGCGCGCGGGCCAGCAGCTTGCGCTGGGCAAAACGCCAGCGCGGAGTCAGCTCCTCCAGCCACTGCGGCCGCGCATACAGATCTTGCAGCAGCTTCTGCGGGGTCAGCGGCAGCCAGGCGGTGTTCAGCGCTACGCGCACGTCATCGGCCAGGCGCAGATCTTCGCGCAGCATCGGCAGGTCGGTATCGTCCATCGACCGGCCCTGCTGCTGCAGTTGCTCGAGCCACACCCGGGACAGCGCGTTGATGGCCGTCTTCACGAACGTGACCCTGGCCTCGTTGTGGGTCTTGCCGGTGCCGCGAGCGCGCGCGATCGCCTGGGCGACCAGCTCCGGCTGCAGCACGATGCGGTCGCCGTTGACGACGAGCACCTGCGCGGCGGCCGGGGTGCGCTGCCGGGACTGCACGGCCCGGGCAATGAGGTCGGCCATGAACGCCTGGCCTTTGAGAGCGGCAACGGCCGGGGCATCCTCTTCGGTCGCTTCGACGTCGGGAAACAACTGACCGACCGAGGCGAGCACGACTCCGGTCTCGCCGAGCGACGGCAGCACGGCCTCGATGTACTGCAGAAACGAGCGTGACGGGCCGATGATGAGCACACCGCTGTCGCGGAGGCGTTCCCGGTGCGTGTACAGCAGGTAGGCGGCGCGGTGCAGAGCGACGGCGGTTTTGCCGGTGCCAGGGCCGCCCTGCACGACGAGAATTCCGGCCAGCTCCGAGCGGATAATGCGGTCCTGCTCCGCCTGAATGGTCGAGACGATGTCGGACATGTGCCCGGTGCGCTGCGCGGTGAGGGCCGCGAGCAGGGCCCCCTCGCCCTGATGCGTGGGCGCATCCGGGTCGGCAAGCAGAGCGGCATCGAGAATTTCGTCCTCGATGCGAATGATGCTGCGCCCCTTGGACAGCAGGTGACGGCGGGCCCGGGCACCGAGCGGCGTGGCGGCCGTGGCCTGATAGAAGGCGCTGGCCTGCGGCACCCGCCAATCCAGCAGCAGGGGCTTGTGGTCCTCGTCGCGCAGCCCGACCCGTCCGATGTAACGGTAGACCGAGTCGCCGGAGTCGTCCGGCATAGTCTCGAGCCGACCGAAGGCAAGCCGGTCGTCGACCTCGCGTAATTGCACGATGCGATCCTCGTACAGGCGGGCGAAGGTATCGCGCTCGCTGCGGGACTGGTGATTGCCGCCCACGTCGAGGCGGCGCACCTCGATCAGCTGATGTTCGGCCTCTTCCGCTAGTGCATCCAACCGCTCATACAGCGACTGGACATAGTTCTGTTCCCGAACAAGCTCCTGGTCGATCACGCACGCACCCCTTAAACCGAAGTCACTAGTTTAGTCGCGGTCAGTGTGGGCCTTGCTGTGTGTGTTGGGACGCTCGCGACGGCCTGGCCGGGCACGCTTCGTTCCCGGTGACCTTGATCGGTGAACGTCATCTCGGGCGTATTGCCGACGGTGACGGGGACCAGGTGTCAGCTTGGTCGATCACAGACCGTCCAGTCCCCGGCTGCATTAGTCCCGCGCTCGATGGTTTCGTGGTCTGGCGCGGCAGGGTCGGGAGGACCAATCCAGGTCAGAACTCTAGCCAGTACCTCGACGACAGCATGGCTCACGCAGTGCGTGAATCGCGACACCCGACCTAGATCATGACGCGGCTGCTGATCACGTCTGCGGCGCTTGTGTGCATCGGCTCCTGACGCGAACGGGCGTGCTCGCGCAGCCGCTGGAAAGCTTCATCCATATTGATGCCGTTTCGTTCAGCGATGACTCCCTTGGCCTGCTCGATGAACACTCTGCTATTGAGGGCACGCTGTAACTGTTCGTTGACCGTTGCATTCTCTCGAGCCGTGCGTTCATGGAGAAGGCTGATCGTCGCGACGTCGGCTAAGCCTCGATCCACCGGTCCGCCTTGAGTGAGCAGCGTCGCTGAATTCTGAGCGGTGTTGTGGTGGTGGGCGTGGCGAAGCTGTCGGCCTTGCTGCCGAT
>NZ_SOHG01000001.1:0-26244 GCF_004403155.1 Cryobacterium sp. Hh7
AAAAGTCACGCCACCACGCCGAAGAACGCCAGACCAGCACTGGAATTGACTTCAGCGCAATCTGGCGTTCCGGAAATAGCTAGGAAACTCCCGCTAGGGCCCGTCCAGTTTCTAGATCAGTGCGTATCGTGAGCGAAGTCTTGCAACAGTTTGTACTCCAAGAGGACTTGCATATTTGAGTTCGTTTCGTCTCTCGTGCCACCGTTCAGCTGATCATCCACAAGTATCCGCAGTTGTGAACGGCGCCGGGTGAATGCGGATGCTCTGGCGCCGTACCACAGCACGTGGCTCCACCACCGTGCGCTCTCTGCGCCCTGGTCGCACTTACGCTGACGACACCGGGATTGCGGATAGCGGGAGTGTTGATCAGCGGAGCCATCGCGCCCTGGTCGCTCATAGCCTGGGTTCTGCGGCGGCGAATTGCCCGAAGGGCATTCAGTCAGACGGCTAAGTTAGCTGCCGCGGGGCGTTCTGGCTCTATAAACCGAGTGCGAGGCGAATGCCCGCGCCGATCTCGGCGAGCAGGTATGCAGGTACATGCCCGGCGGGATAGGGGTCGAGGAATTCCCGGCTGACCGGACCGACCTGAGAGACAATGGCGACGGAGTCCTTCTCAAGTCCGGAGGCCTCGGCGGGTATCAGGACGTTCCCCGGGAATGCTTCCAGTCCCGTGTTCGACGTCAACGGGACGACCTGTACTGTGGCGATGTTCGTGGCTAACAGCCAGTCCTCCTGAACAACGACCGCAGGGCGAACTTTCGCCGGTTCGGAGCCGCGGGACGACCCGAAATCGACCCAGACGACATCCCCGCGCGCCGTCACCATTCGGACTTTTCTCGGATCAGGCGCTCAGATTCACGCAGGAACGCTCCGTCGCCGGAAGGCTGTCCCGTTCGTGCCAGCACCGCGTCAGCGATTGCCGTCAGCTCGGAGCCACCCTCAAGCTCGTCGGCCAGGCGCTGCGCGCCGAGTCGATAGAACTCCGACCGGTTCATGCCGTGCTTGCCCGCGATGCGCTCGAAGCGCTCGAAATCGCCATCGGGAACCGAGATCGCAGTCTTCATGATGCAAGTATAACCCGTCATACCGTCTTCGTGTGTGACGAGTGGTGTTCACTATGGTGGACTGCATCCGCTCAAAATGGTGTGACAGTGAAGATGCACTGGAGGTCCAACCGGACCACGGCCTGCTCTTCGTCACCAAGGTCGTTATAGACCGCCTGTCCGGCTCAGACGCCGCCGAGCCAGCCGCGATTGAGTCCCTGACCCACGAAGCGCCGCCCGACCTGCGCAATTCCGCAGGGCCGAACCGGCGCTCCTTGCCGTCGCAAATTACCCGAGCAGCGCCCGGTCGTCGAGGGACGCGCCCTTGATCTTCGCGAACTCGGCGAGCAGGTCGGGCACCGTCATGGTGGCCTTGCGCTCGGCGTCGACGTCGAGAATGATCTGGCCCTCGTGCATCATGATGAGCCGGTTGCCGAGGCGCAGCGCCTGTTCCATATTGTGCGTGACCATGAGCGTGGTGAGATGGTGCTTGGCGACGATGCTTTCGGTGAGCGTCGTGACCAATTCGGCCCGCTGCGGGTCGAGGGCGGCGGTGTGCTCGTCGAGCAGCAGGATGCGCGGCTGGGTGAAGCTCGCCATGAGCAGAGACAGCGCCTGCCGCTGGCCGCCGGAAAGCAGCCCGACCCGAGCCTTGAGTCGGTTTTCGAGGCCGAGCTCGAGCGAGAGCAACTCCTCGCGAAAGAACGCCCGACGTTTGTGGGTGACACCCCAGGCGAGCCCGCGACGCTGACCGCGGCGCAGCGCGAGCGCGAGGTTCTGCTCGATGCTCAGGTCGGGCGCGGTTCCGGCCATCGGGTCCTGGAACACGCGGCCGACGTGCGCGGCTCGCGCGTAGTCGGGCATCCGCTTGACGGAACTGCCGTCGATCGACAGGTCGCCGGAATCGATCGGCAGCTTGCCGCTGATCATATTGAGCAGGGTGGATTTTCCGGCGCCGTTGCTGCCGATAACGGTGACGAAATCACCGGTGTTCAGCTGCAGTGACACGTCGTTGAGGGCGACGCGTTCGTTGACCGTGCCGGGAAAGAAGGTCTTGGTGATGTTCTGAATGAGCAGCATGAGACTCCTAGTTCGCTTTCACTGCGGCGGCGGAACGCATCTCGCGCAGCGAGGGCACGCGTTTCAGGAAGCCCCAGCGCGGCAGCAGCAGTGCGGCAACGACGAGCAGCGCCGAGATGAGCTTCATGTCGTTCGGATTGAGCCCGGCGCCGAGAGCGAAGAAGATCACCAGGCGGTAGATGACGGCTCCGCCGATGACGGCGAGCGAGGCGAGAAAAATGGTGCGCCGGCCGAAGACGGCCTGACCGACGATGACCGAGGCGAGTCCGACCAGAATGAGGCCGATGCCCATGCTGACGTCGGCGAAGCCCTGGTACTGAGCGATGAGTGCGCCGCAGAGGGCGACGAGCCCGTTCGAGATCGCGAGGGTGAGAATCGTGGTGCGGTGCGTGTTGACGCCGAGGCTGCGGATCATCTGCTCGTTATTGCCGGTCGCCTGAATCGACAGGCCGAGGTCGGTGCTGAGGAACCAGTCGATGGCAAACTTGATGACCAGGGCGGCGACGGCGAAGATCAGGATGCTCCAGGCCCCGCCGAGCAGGCCGGCGTCCCGCAGCGGCGTCATCAGGGTGTCCTCCCGCAAGAGCGGCAGGTTGGATTTGCCCATGATGCGCAGATTGATCGACCACAGGGCGATCATGGTGAGGATGCCGGCGAGCAGGCCGTCGATGCGGCCCTTGGTGTACAGCACACCGGTGACCAGGCCGGCCACCGCTCCCGACGCCGCCCCGGCGAGGGTGGCGAGGGGAGCCGGCACACCATTGATAATGAGCGACGCGGCAACCGCGGCCCCGGTCGTGAAACTTCCGTCGACCGTGAGGTCGGGAAAGTTGAGGATTCGAAACGTCAGGTAGACACCCAACGCCATGATTCCGTAGAGCAGGCCGAGTTCGAGAGCCGCATTCATCTGGGTAGTCCTTCTACTCGATGATTCGGTCGGCCTTGGCGATGAGTTCCTCGGTGAGGGTCACTCCCATGCGCTCGGCAGCGGCCGGGTTGAGGATGAACTCGATCGTGTCGAGGGTCTCGACCGGCATGTCGGCGGGGTCTTCGCCGTCTTCGAGGATGCGGATGGCCATCTGGCCGGTCTGGTAGCCGAGGTCGGTGTAGCTGATGCCGTAGGTTGCGATGGCGCCACGCTCGACCTGGCCGTTTTCGGCGCCGAACAGCGGAATCTGGTTGGCCTCGGAATACTGGATGACGGCTTCGAGACCCTCGGTGACGCGGTTGTCGGTGGGAATGTAGATGGCGTCGACGTCGCCGAGCGACTCGGTGGCCTGGGCGACCTCGCTCGAGTTGGTGACGGTGGCTTCCTTGATGGTCAGGCCGAGGTCGTCGGCTGCCTCCTTGGCGAGTTCAACCTGCACGTCGGAGTTGACCTCGCCCGAGCTGTAGATAATGCCGACCGACTGGGCGTCCGGCAGGATCTCCTGAATCAGTTCGAGCTGCTCCTTGACCGGGTTCAGGTCGCTGGTGCCGGTGATGTTGCTGCCCGGCTTCTCCCAGCTCTCGACCAGTCCGGCTTCCTTCGGCTCGGTCACTGCGGTGAACAGCACGGGAATGTCGATGATGGTCTGCGCGGCGGCCTGCGCGGTGGGCGTGGCGATCGCGAGCACGAGGTCGACCTTGTCGGCGGCGAACTTCGCGGCGATGGTGCTCGCGGTGGCCTGCTCGCCCTGCGCGTTCTGCTCGTCGAACTCAATGTCGGTGCCCTCGACGTAGCCGGCGTCAGCGAAGGCCTGCTTGAAACCCTCGCGGGCGTCGTCGAGCGCCTGGTGCTGCACGATCTGGCTGATGCCGATCGTGATCAGGTCGTCTGAAGCGGATGCTGTCGGCTCGCTGGCCGCGCAGCCGCTGAGGGTGAGGGCGCCGGCGGCAACGAGGGTGAGGGCTGACAGGGATTTGGTGTGCTTCATGCTGGGAAATTCTCCTTTGAATTCATGCTGCTACGGCGCGCGGGAACCTGCGGCCGAACGGTGAGGGGGTGCTAGACGGTGGCTGGCGCCAGGGCTGCCGCGGCGGCGACCAGGAAGCGGTCGTTCTGCTCGGCCGTGCCGATCGTCACGCGCAGGCCTTCGCCGGGGAAAGCCCGGGCCAGGATGCCTTCGGCAATGAACACGACGTTCACCCGGTCGGTGTCGTCGCCGGTGCGGAGCCAGACGAAATTTCCCTGCGAGTCGGTTACGCGCCATCCGCTCGCCTGCAATGACCCGAGCACCCGGGTGCGTTCGGCGACGATCTGGTCGATGCGCACGGTCAGCTCGGCCTCCGCGTCGAGGGAGGCGAGGGCCGCGCGCTGGGCGAGCGCGGTTACACCGAACGGCAGGGCCACCCGGCGCAGGTTCGCGGCAACAGCGGTCGGTGCGATCGCGTAGCCGATGCGCAGGCCGGCCAGGCCATAGGCCTTGGAGAAGGTGTGCAGCACGGCCACGTTGGGGTAACGGCGAAAGAAATCAATGCCAACAGCGGAGGAGGCGTCACGGTTGAAGTGCACGTAGGCCTCGTCGACGACGACCAGCACGTTCTCGGGGACCCGGGCCAGAAACGCGTGCAGTTCCTCGCTGGTGACGAAGGCGCCGGTCGGGTTGTTGGGGTTGCAGACCAAAATCAATCGCGTCTGCGCGGTGATGGCATCGGCCATAGCGTTCAGATCGTGGCACTCATCGCTCGTGAGTGCGACCGGCACCGGCGTCGCACCGGCGACCTGCACCAGAATCGGGTAAGCCTCGAATGACCGCCAGGCGAAGATGACCTCGTCACCGGCCCCGGCGCTCGCGTGGATGATCTGGGACAGCACCTCGACCGACCCGGCACCGAAGGCCACGTTGTCGCTCGAGACGTCGAACCGGGCCGCAATACGGTCGGTGACTTCGGCGACGGCCATGCTCGGGTACAGATGAATCTCCCCGAGAGCGGATGCGATTGCCTCGGTCACCGAGGCGAGCGGCGCAAACGGGTTCTCGTTCGAGGAAAGCTTGAACGCTCCGGAATCGCCCGCTGCGGCGCCCTGCTTGTACGCGGGCAGTCTGCTGATGGCTTCGCGTTGCTGCACCATAACTTTTCAACCTCACTCGGGACGGGTATGCCAGACATGCGCGTCGAGTAAAGCGTCGGCAATGACGGGTCTGGTTCAGAGCGTAGTGATGCAGCAGAAGTTTGACAATTCGACCAATCAGCACGTCACAAACTGCACTATCTGACTGGTGTTCAGCGGGCTTCATCGCACAAGTTGTTCAGTTTTGTAATTTTCGGCGACCTATTTCGGCTGTTAGCCTGGGGGGACTAAACTTGAGCCAGCAAGGCTCAACTTTAGAGGAGACAGCTCATGCAAGCCGGTCAGCGACCACCGCAGCAAGACGCCAAGACGGCCCTCGAGCTCTACGGGGTGAACCTCACCGACATCGCCCGCAGCGGCAAGCTCGACCCGGTGATCGGGCGCGACGCCGAGATTCGCCGGATCAGCCAGGTGCTCACCCGGCGCACCAAGAACAACCCGGTCTTGATCGGCGAACCCGGCGTCGGCAAGACCGCCGTGGTCGAGGGACTGGCCCAGCGCATCGTGGCCGGTGACGTTGCCGACTCGCTCAAGGACAAACAGCTGGTCTCGCTCGACCTGGCCGCCCTCGTGGCTGGCGCCAAGTATCGCGGCGAGTTCGAGGAACGGCTCAAGGCCGTGCTCAAGGAGATCAATGACGCCGACGGAGCGATCATCACCTTCGTCGACGAACTGCACACGCTCATGGGCGCGGGCGGCGGCGAGGGCTCCGTCGCGGCCAGCAACATGCTCAAGCCCATGCTCGCCCGCGGCGAACTACGCCTGATCGGCGCTACGACCCTCAACGAGTACCGCGAATTCATTGAAAAGGATGCCGCGCTCGAGCGCCGTTTTCAGCCGGTGCTCGTCGGCGAACCCTCGGTCGAAGACACCGTCGCCATTCTGCGCGGGCTCAAGGAACGCTACGAAGCCCACCACAAGGTGACAATCGCCGATTCTGCCCTCGTGGCCGCGGCATCCCTCTCGAATCGGTATATCACCGCCCGCCAGCTGCCCGACAAAGCCATCGACTTGATCGATGAGGCCGCGAGCCGGTTGCGCATGGAGATCGACTCCTCTCCGGTGGAGATCGACGAGCTGCGGCGCAGCGTCGACCGGCTCAAGCTCGAAGAACTCGCCTTGAAGAAGGAGAAAGACGACGCGTCGAAAGCACGTTTGGTAAAACTGCGCAGCGACCTCACGGAGCGCCAGGCGAACCTGGGGGAACTGCAGGCCCGCTGGGACGCCGAGCGGGCCTCGCTCAACCGGGTCGGCGAACTGCGCGAGCGGCTGGACACCGCGCGCATCGAATCGGACCGGGCTCAGCGGGAAGGAGACCTCGAAAAGGCCTCCCGGCTGCTCTATGGGGATATTCCGGTGATGGAACGCGCGCTCGCCGACGCCGAAAAAGAAGAATCAGTCGGACCCCGCATGGTCAACGACCAGGTCACGAGCGAGGACATCGCCGCTGTCGTCGCCGCCTGGACCGGCATTCCGGTCGGCCGCCTGCTGCAGGGCGAAACCGACAAGCTGCTGAACCTTGAAAATGAGCTCGGCCACCGCCTGATCGGGCAGAAGCGGGCAGTTCGCTCGGTCGCCGACGCCGTGCGGCGTTCACGCGCCGGGATCTCCGACCCCGACCGGCCGACCGGATCCTTCCTCTTTCTCGGTCCGACCGGCGTCGGCAAGACCGAGCTCGCCAAGGCGCTCGCCGAGTTTCTATTCGATGATGAAAAAGCAATGGTGCGCATCGACATGAGCGAGTACGGCGAGAAGTTCTCGGTGTCGCGCCTGGTCGGAGCGCCTCCGGGCTACGTCGGTTACGAGCAGGGTGGGCAGCTCACCGAGGCCGTGCGGCGTCGCCCGTATTCGGTGATTCTGTTCGACGAGGTGGAGAAGGCGCATCCCGAGGTATTCGACGTGCTGTTGCAGGTGCTCGACGACGGTCGGCTGACCGATGGCCAGGGTCGCACGGTGGACTTTCGCAATACGATCCTCGTGCTCACCTCGAACCTCGGTTCGCAGTTTCTGGTCGATCCGACCCTGTCGGTGGAGCAGAAGGAACAGGCCGTGCAAGGCCTCGTGCGGCAGGCCTTCAAGCCCGAGTTCGTCAACCGGCTCGACGACATCGTGGTGTTCTCCTCGCTCACCACCGATGAGCTCGGTGAGATCGTTGAACTCGACGTCGACCGGCTGCAGAAGCGCCTGGCCGAGCGTCGCCTTGAGCTGGCAGTGACACCGGATGCCCGCCGCTGGCTGGCCGAACGTGGCTATGACCCGATCTACGGTGCGCGTCCGTTGCGACGCCTCATGCAGCGTGAGATCGACGACCGCCTGGCGCGGGCGCTGCTCTCCGGGGAGATTCGCGACGGCGACACGGTGCTCGTGAGTCTGGAAGCCGACGGGGACTCGCTCACCGTCGAATCCGCCCCCACGCTGTTGGACGTTCCCCTCGAGGAGGACCTGCTCTAGCCGATTCCCGCTCTCGCGTGTAAAAGGGAGATGTCCAGAGTCGCGGGTTACGCTTAATTCATGCTCGCAACTGTGATTTATGGCGAACGGGATGTTCGCCTCGAAGAAGTTCCCGAACCCGTACTCTCGACCGGTGGTGACGCCATTGTTCGCGTGACTGCGGCCTGCGTCTGCGGGTCAGACCTGTGGCCGTACCGGGGTATCGCCCCCACCAAGGAACCGCACCGGATCGGCCATGAATTCGTCGGCATCGTCGAAGCCATCGGTCCCGACGTCTCGACCGTCAAGGTCGGTGACTTCGTCATTGCGCCCTTCTACGACTGCGACGGCACCTGCGTCAACTGTCAGAACGGTGTGAGCACCTCCTGCCTCAACGGCGGCTGGTGGGGCGCGGACGACCAGCTCGGCGGATTCGCCGACGGAGCCCAGGGCGAGCGGGTGCGTGTTCCCCACGCCGACGGTTCGCTCGTTGCCACGCCGACAGTTCCGAGCGATGACCTCGTTCCGAGCCTGCTCACCCTCGCCGACGTCATGGGCACCGGACACCACGCGGCCGTCTCGGCCGGCGTGGAACCGGGCAGCACCGTGGTCGTCGTCGGTGACGGAGCTGTTGGACTCTGCGCCATTCTCGCGAGCAAGCGCCTCGGCGCGAGCCGCATCGTGGCCATGTCCCGCCACGCCGACCGCCAGGCCGTCGCCCGCGAATTCGGTGCGACCGACATCATCGAGGCGCGCGGCGATGAGGGCGTTGCCGCCGTGCAGGCCCTGTTCGACGGCGTCGGCGCTGACTACGTGCTCGAGTGCGTCGGAACCCAGGAATCCATGGATCAGGCCATCCGATCGGCTCGCCCCGGCGGAATGGTCGGCTACGTCGGCGTACCCAACGGCGGCGCCGAACTGCCGATCCGCACCCTGTTTGGAACAAACGTGGGCGTGAACGGTGGTGTCGCATCCGTTCGCAGCTATGTCGAGGAGTTGCTGCCCGAGGTTCTCTCCGGCCAGATCAACCCGGGCCGGGTGTTCGACCTGCAGCTGCCGCTGGCCGAGGTGGCCGAGGCCTACGCCGCGATGGACGAGCGCCGCGCTATCAAGGTGCTGCTCCGCCCCTGACCCACCGTCTGGCCCGCTCTGGAGGGACAATTGTGAACCAACCGTTCCTCTGGGGAGGGTTACTGGCCTTCGCCATCGCCGCCGCGATTCTGCGGCTCGTGGTGGGGCACCCGCTGCTGCGAGAACGTTCGGTGCGCGTGGGATGGCTGGGGGCTGTGGTGGCGTTCGTCAGCGGGCTTGCCCTGGTTTTTCACTGCGCCGCGATGTTCTTCGGGCCCTGGGTCGACGCCGTGTCGTTTCTGCTGGCACCGGCCGACATGGTTCGGGGCATGGGCGCGGGCAGCCAAGTCGCCTACTGGCTACCCGCCGCCGCCCTCGTGGTGGCGTGGCGGAGAGTGTGGGGGCCGGCCCTGGGGGCACTCATTGTCACCCTTGCCGGCGTGGGGGTGACCATGTATTGGCCGTTCCCGCTCGATGTACATCTCGCGTGGCTCACGGCCCTGATCATTGTCGGTTCGTTGGTTCCGACGCTGTTACTCCGTGGGCCACGCGCTGCGAGCTAGTCGTTGACGAGCAGCATCATCGAATCGGCCCATCTGGTGGGTGTGCAGTCCGTCGTGCTGGGCCGGGATCGACAGGTGGGCAACGGCCTGACCGATGTCGTAGCGTGCCCACGGGTTCTCGCGGGTCTCATCGATCGACAGCTTCGCCACGCTGACGATCAGAACGGATGCCGCGTCGGCCCACGCCTTGTTGAAGCCCCTGAGAGCATCGTTGATCTTCGCAAAGCTCGCCGAGCCGCGGCGGGCAACAATGAACCGACCCGGCTGGATGTTGCTCGCCGGCGGAGCCCGACCGGTCTACTTGCCCTGCAGTCGGCCCCGCACCTCGCGGCGCAGCACCTTTCCGAGGAGGCTGCGCGGCAGGTCGTCGACCTCGACGATGCGGCGCGGCACCTTGTATGCCGAGAGCCGGGTGCGGCAGTACTCGCGCACCGCGGCCACGTCGAGTTCGGCGCCGCCAGCCAATACGACCACGGCCACGACGTCTTCACCGCCGTTCGCGCTCGGCAGACCGACCGCGGCAGCATCGACGATGTCGGGGTGCGAGAGCAGGGCTTCTTCGACCTCAGACGGCGACACGTTGAATCCGCCGGTGATGATGAGTTCCTTCATCCGGTCGACGACGGTGATGAAGCCGTCGGCGGAGACCCGCACGATATCGCCGGTGCGCAGCCAGCCGCCGGGCAGCAGCACCTGGGCGGTCTCGCTCGGGCGGCCCCAATAGCCCGAGAACACCTGCGGACCGCGCACGAGCAGCTCGCCCTCCTCCTCGAAGCCGCGCTCAACCGTCGGGTCCTCCGGGTCGACCACGCGAATGTCGGTGCTCGGAAACGGCACGCCGACCGTTCCGGGGCGGCGGCTCGGGCCGATCGGGTTGCCGGCCACGATCGGCGACGCCTCGGTCATGCCGTAGCCCTCGACCAACAGCCCACCGGTCGCGCTCTCCCAGCGCTCCACGATCGACACAGGCAGGTTCATGGCACCAGAAATAGCAAAACGGATGCCGGCGAGACTCACCTTCTTCTTCGCAGCGGCCGTGACCAGGCGGTCGTAGATCGGCGGCACCGCCGGCAGGAAGGTGGGCGGTGCGTGCTTGGTGGCGTCGAGCACGAGCTTCTCGTCGAACTTGGGAAACAGCACGAGGCGGGCACCGATGCTCATCGCAAAGGTGAGGCACAGCGTGAGGCCATAGGCGTGGAACATGGGCAGCACGCCGTACACGGTTTCCTCGCCGGGCCGCAGGCCCGCCACCCAGGCGGAGCCCTGGGCGGCGTTGGCGCGCAGGTTGTAGTGACTCAGAATGGCGCCCTTGGGGGTGCCGGTCGTGCCGCTCGTGTACTGCAAAACGGCGGTGTCCCCGAGCAGTGGGCGCTGATGCGAGGCATGCAGCTTGCGGGTTCCGACGAGGGAGTCCCAGCTGATCGCCCCCTTTCCGGGCCCGGCGGTGAGGGAGGCGCGAGCGTCCCGGGCCTTCCTGATCGGCAGCTTGAGGGCCAGCCGTTTCGACAACGGCATGGCGCGCGTGAGGTCGATGGTGACGACATCCGTTATGCCCATATCTCTGGGAAAAGCACGGACGGCGTCGTAGACCTTGTCCCAGACGATCGCGACCTTGGCGCCGTGGTCCTCAAACTGGTGGCGCAGCTCGCGGTCGGTGTAGAGCGGATTGTGCTCAACCACGATGGCGCCGAGGCGCAGCACCGCGTAGAACGCCACGACGTGCTGAGGGCAGTTCGGCAGCACGAGGGCCACTCGGTCACCCGGGCTCACGCCGAGCTTGCGCAGGCCGTTGGCGGCTCGGGAGATCTGCTCACCGAGCTGCTCAAAGGTGGTCGTGGCGCCGAAGAAATCCAAGGCAATGTTCGACGCGAAGGTCTCGACCGAGGCCTCGATCATCTCGGTGAGGGTTTCGGTGGTCTCGTCGATGGTGCCGGGCACGCCGGGCGCGTAAGAGGCGAGCCAGGGCTGATCCTTGAAGGTCATGACAGTTCTCGGGTGATGGCGGCGATGAACTGGTCGATGTCGTCTTCGGTCGTGTCGAAGCCGCACATCCAGCGCACCTCGTTCTTGGACGCATCCCAGTCGTAGAAGCGAAAGGATTCGCGCAGCCGGTCGGCGACACCGTCGGGCAGGGTGGCGAAGATGGCGTTGGCCTGGGTGGCCTGGCTGAAGGTCAGCCCGGTGATGGTGCCCTGAGTGAGCTCGGTCTCCAGCGCACCGCGCAGCCGGGCGGCCATTGCGTTGGCGTGGCTGGCGTTGCGCAGCCAGAGGTCGCCGTCGAGCAGCGCGATCAGCTGCGCCGAAACGAAACGCATCTTGCTGGAGAGCTGCATGTTCGACTTGCGCAGAAATTTCAGACCAGTGGATGCCGCCGGGTTCAGTACCACGATGCACTCACCGAGCATCATGCCGTTCTTGGTGCCGCCGAAGCTGAGCACGTCGACGCCGGCATCGCGGGTGAAGGCGCGCAGCGGCACCCCGAGGCTGGCGGCGGCGTTGGAAATGCGGGCGCCATCCATGTGCAGCGTCATGCCCTTGGAGTGGGCGTGATCGGCGATGGCGCGCACCTCGTCGACGGTGTAGGCCGTGCCGAGCTCGGTGGTCTGGGTGATCGACACGACGAGCGGCTGGGCGCGGTGCTCATCGCCCCAGCCCCAGGCCTCCTGGTCGATCAGCTCCGGGGTCAGCTTGCCGTCGGGGGTCACGACCGGCAGCAGCTTTAAGCCGCCGACATGTTCAGGGGCGCCGCCCTCGTCAGTGTGAATGTGCGCGGTGGCCGAGCAGATCACGGCGCCCCAGCGTGGCAGCATTGACTGCAGCCCGGTGACGTTGGCGCCGGTGCCATTGAAAACGGGGAACGCTTCAACGCCAGCGCCGAACTGTTCGACGAAGACCTCTTGTAGCCGGGCCGTGTAGACGTCTTCACCGTAGGCGACCTGGTGGGCGCCATTGGCCCGGGTCATCGCCTCCAGAATCTCCGGATGAATGCCGGAGTAATTGTCGGAGGCGAAACCGCGGGACGAAAGATCATGGAGTTGGGTCACCCCTCCATCCTCCCGCATTCGTCTGGCCGTCTGCACGAAGTGGATGCCGCTACTTGTGCAGAGCCTCGCGCAGGGAGACGCGGGCGCCCATACGCAGCAGCGCGTTCGAGTAGATGCGCGACCCGATCAGAATCACCACCATCGTCGACAGGGCGAGCACGACGAGCGAGAGCACCGGCTCCCACCATTCGGCCTGGCCCAGGAAGATGCGCACCGGCATCCCGACCGGCGCTGAGAACGGCACGTACGACATGATCGCCAGCACGAGCGGGTTGTCGTTGAAGAAAACCACCATGAAATACGGGATCATGACGAGGAACAACACCGGCGAGGTCGCTGATCCCACGTCTTCCTGCCGGGACACCATCGATGCCGTGGCCGCGTAGAGGGCGGCCAGCAGCACGAAGCCAAACGCGAAGAACACGGCGAACCACACGATCGCCGGGCCAACGTCGGCCAGTAGCACCCGTTGCCCGGTCACCGCCAGGCCGATCGAGACCAACAAGCCGATCGAGACGATCTGCGCGAACGCCATCAGGCTGTTGCCGAGCACCTTGCCGGCGAGCAGGGCCCGCACCGAAATCGTTGACAGGAGAATCTCCACGATGCGGGTCTGCTTCTCTTCGACGACGCTCTGCGCGATCGTGGCGCCAAAGGTTGTCGCGGACATGAGAAAGATGATTCCAAAGCCGATCGCCACGAGGTACGCAAGAAAACCGTCCTGCTCGGCCGGTTCGAGAATCGCAAGTTCGGGGTTCACGCTGAGCGCGCCGAGAACCTCGCCCGGCGCCGAATCGAGCGCGATCACGGTGATGCCGAGCAAGGAAGCGGGATTCGTCGACGGCACAACGGCCGCATCGACCGTGCCATCGCGCACGAGCGCCTCGGCGTCTTCGGCACTGGATGCTTCCACGATGTCGAAGGCTTGCGTCTGCTCGACGACGCTGATCGCGGTGCCGACCACGGCGACCTTGGTCAGGCTGGTGTTCTGGCTCATAATGCTGCCGACGATGACGGAGCCCATCGAGATGAGCAGCAAAATGCCGGTCGCGATCAGAAACGATTTGCTGCGCAGCCGCGCCGCGATCTCGCGGTTGGAAACCAGCCAGACACTCTGGGCGAAGGTGGGCGCGGTGTGCACCGGGCGGGTGGCGTTGCTCATGCGATGACCTCCTTGAAGATGGTGGCGAGACTGGGTCTCTGCTGGCTGAAGGTGTGAACGGCGCCGAGCGTGATCGCGTGCTGCAGGACCGCCTGGCTGGCGGCATCCGTTTCTGCCTCGAATTCGGCGTAATCGCCGTCGAAGTCGACGACGGTGATGCCGGGCTGCGAACGGATCCAGCTGATGTCGCCCGCGGTACGAATCTCAAACCGGGGGCGACTGTGTTGGTCGCGCAAGGCCTCGCCGGAGCCGTTGGCGCGAATTTCACCCTCGGCGATGATGACGAGGTCGTTGCAGAGCCGTTCGACGATGTCAAGCTGGTGCGACGAGAACAGCACGGGCGCGCCCTGCGCCGCGTAACCCGCGAGAACGCTCATGACCACCTCGACGGCGAGCGGGTCAAGGCCGGAGAATGGCTCGTCGAGCACGAGAAACTCCGGGTCGTGCACGAGCGCGGCGGCGATCTGGGCGCGCTGCTGGTTGCCGAGCGACAGTGACTCCACCGTGTCGCCGGCCCGTTCGCCGAGGCCGAGCTGCTCCAGCAGATTGGTCGTGTTGCGGCGAGCGGATGCCGGCGTCAGCCCGTGCAGACGCGCCAGGTAGACGAGTTGCTCGGCGACCTTCATTTTCGGGTAGAGGCCGCGTTCCTCGGGCATATAACCGAACCGGCGGCGATCACTCGCCGTAACCGGAACCCCGTCGATGAGCACGGTACCCGAGTCGGGCGACAACACACCGAGAATGATGCGCATCGTCGTGGTCTTGCCGGCGCCGTTCGCGCCGACGAAGCCGGTCATGCGGCCGTCCCCGACGGTGAAGCTCACGTCACTGAGCACCTGCCGGGTTCCGTAGCTCTTGGTGACTCCCCGAATGTCGAGCATGCCCGCCCCTTCGTTGTGCGTGACTTCACGGTAGCGCGGGCGGCCGGCGCGACACATCCACCGGCCGGCGCGTGCGCCGGTTTCGGCAGCGCGGCCTGTGTTTCACAGCATTAGGTTTCGGTGTCGGCCTTGAGCAGGACCCGACTGTTATTGACGGATGCCGCCGCATCCTCCCACAAACCCGTCACCCGGGTAGCCAGCTCCGTTTCGAGCCCGTCGAGCGAACGGACGACGAAGATCGCAGCCGCGGCGGTGTCGCCCGCTTTCGCAAACCCCGCTCCGACCGCGCGCACCCACGTTTCGGCCGCGGACTTCGCGGCCGCATAATTCGCGCCGCCAGCGGTCGGCCGGTCTACCGACACGCTCGACACAATGGCGAGCCGCCCGGCCGACGCGGCCAGCAGGTCGGCGTTGAACGCCCGGGTGGTATTGCGCAGCGTGGTGACCACGTGCGAGTGCAGAAATTCCCAATCCTCGTCGGTCTGACCGGCCAAACCGCCGCCGCCGCGCCAGCCGCCCACCAGGTGAATCAGCCCGTCGATCGGGCCGATCGCGCCGGCCAGCGCGGTCACCGCGGCAAAGTCAGTGAGGTCGCACTCGTAGAGCGCGGCCTCGGGCGCGACCGCGAGCACGGACTGGAGGCGGGCGAGATTGGAGCCGACGGCGACGACGCGCGCACCGGCATCCGCTAGTGACGAGGCGACGGCCAGGCCGGCCGTGCTGGTCGCCCCGGCGATGAGCACGGTTCGGCCAGCGACGGCCAGACTGGCACCCATCAGTCGACCGCGCTGGCGGTGATACCGGCCGTCGAGTCGATGACCGTGCGCATCTTCTTTTCCAGCGCTTCGAAGAACATCGACAGCGGAAATTCGTCGTCGAGAACCTGGTCGGTGTAGCCCTTCGGGGCGCCGGCGAGCACCTCGAGCGGCAGGCCGCGGGCCCAGGTCGACGCCGGATTCGGAGTGAGGGTCTTCGAGATCATCTCGTAGGCCGCGAGCCAGTGCGCCTTCTTCGGTCGGTCGATCGACGCCCAGTACAGCTCGTCGACCTGCGCTCCGAGTGCGATGACCACCTCGGGAACGGCGTCCCAATCGAAGGTGAGGCGGGTGTCGGTCCAGTGCAGAACACCGTGCTGGTGCATCCAGGCGAACAATAGCTGGCCGCCGAGGCCGTCATAGTTGCGCACCCGGTTGCCGGTGATGGCGAACCGAAAGATGCGGTCGAAGATGACCGCGTACTGCACCAGTTTCGCGTGCCGACGCGCCTCCGGGCTGGCCAGCTCACTGCGCTCGATCGTGACCGACTCGCGAAAGGCGGTCAGGTCGCAGCGCAGTTCTTCGAGTGAATACAGGAAGAACGGCATGCGCTGCTTGATCATGAACGGGTCGAACGGCAGGTCGCCGCGCATGTGCGTGCGGTCGTGGATGAGATCCCACATCACGAAGGTCTCTTCGGTGAGGTGCTGGTCGTCGAGCAGCGCGGTAGCCTCGGACGGCAGCTCGAGCCGCGTGATCTCGGCGGCCGCGCGCACGACCCGGCGAAAACGGGCGGCTTCACGGTCGGCGAAAATCGCCCCCCAGGTAAACGTCGGAATCTCGCGCATCGCGACCGTCTCGGGAAAGAGTACGGCCGAGTTGGTGTCGTAGCCAGGCGTGAAATCGAGAAAACGAATTGGCACGAACAGTTTGTTCGTATAGCCGGCCTCAAGTTCGCCGATGAATTCCGGCCAGATGACCTCGATCAGCACGGCCTCGACGAGCCGGTTGGCGCTGCCGTTCTGCGTGTACATCGGGAATACCACGAGGTGGCGCAGCCCGTTGATGCGGTGCTGCTGCGGCTGAAAAGCCATCAGGGAATCGTAGAAGTCGGGCACGCCGAATCCCTCAGCGGCCCAGCGGTCAAAGTCCACGATCAGGGCTTCGAGATAGGTGGAATCGTGTGTGAAGCGCGGCGCGAGGTCGGTGATCGCTGCGGTGATGCGCGAAACGGAGACGTCAGCATCCGCATGCCACGCGGCGTCGGCAATCGAACCGTCCTGCGACTGCAGGCCCTGTAGCGAGGTCGCCGCGGCCTTGAGGTCGCGCCAGGACGGATGCTGGGCGAGATCGACGCCGTCTTCGAGAACCTCGGGCTCTCCGACCAGAGCGTTAGCTACGTGTGTTTTTTCAACAGATATCGACATGGGAACCTCCGATTCGCGTGAGTGCCGCGGTTGCGGCGGGCGTGCTCCTTCAGAATATCGGGCGCAGAGCGGCGTTTTCTTGCTATTTCTCGCAACGAACCATGACTCCGGGCCGGGTTGGGCGCTGCGAATCGCCGGTTTCGGCTCTTTTCGCGCTGGAGGTCCGGGTTGCCCGGTTCTTTCAAACCGGTCCCGGCCAATATGGCGAAGGTGACGTCTTCATCGGCTTGAAGATGCCGGTGCTGCGCGCGGTCGTCAGGCGGTGCGCCACTCTGCCGCTGACCGAGGTCGAATAGCGCCAGGAACGGGACTGTTCGCGTTGGCTCGCTGGGAACACGAGCGGGGCGACCTGCTCGGAACCAGAGTCGATGACCTGCCGGCCAGAGGCCTTCGCGAACACCAGGTCGAACGCGTACGCGTTAGGGCAGGACCGCTGTGAGTCGGTCCGGCACGCTTCTATTCGCCGATCAGGCGTAGCCCGTTGTACCAGCAGACCGCGCGTAGCCAGTCGTCGTCGAGTCGCGGCTCCCGGTCGCGCAGGCGTTCGAGCACCTCCAGCTGGTGCGCATACGGGTACGGAATGTTGGGAAAATCGCTGCCGAGCACCACCCGGTCGGGCAGGTCCGCCAGCCGCGAGAGCAGGGCGGGGTCAAACGGCGCGAGCTGCTCGAAAAAGTCGGTGAACACCATCGTGGTGTCAAGGTGCACCCAGGGATACCGCTCGGCCAGGTCGAGAAACTCGCCGTATTCCGGGGCGCCCAGATGCGCGACGACCGCCGTGAGTAGCGGATGCCGGACCAACACTCCGGCAAGCGCATTCGGCCCGGTGATCCCCGGCCGAGCAACCGGCCCGCTGCCGACATGGATCACGACCGGAATCGCGGCGTCGGCGAGCAGCCCCCAAACCGGGTCGAGGATCGGTTCGCGCAGATCAAAAGCCCCGACCTGCGCGTGAATTTTAAACACTCGAGCGCCGCGGTCGAGGGCGGACTGCACCTGGTCGAGCACGCCCTCCTCCGGGTAGAACGTGGCGCTCGGAACGCAGTCGGCATGCTCTTTCGCGAGATCGAGTGAGAAATCGGTCAGGGAGGCCGCCATCCCGGCACGATGCGCATAGGATAGCGCGGTGAAGCGCCGCACGCCGAGCCGGCGAATCGTCGCGAGCCGCGACTCCTGGTCCTCGCGGTACCGAATCGGCCACGGGTGGCCGATGAGCGGCTCGATCTCGTCGAAGTGGGCCCAGACGCGCCGCAGCATCCGCTCGGGGAGAAAGTGGGTGTGCAGGTCGACCAGCCCGGGCAGGCCGAGCCCCCGCCACCAGGCCGGCACCTCGTTGTCGCTGAGACTCATTGCACCCAGTGTGTCAGATTGCCTGACCGAAGTAATCAGGTGACCAGCAGCACGACCGCGGCCGTCAGCGCGACGATCACGAGAATCGTGCGCAGCACGGGAGCCGGCAGGCGCCGCCCGATTCTGGCGCCGAGCCAGCCGCCGAGGGCCGAGCCGACGCCGATCAGGACGGCAATCATCCAGTCGACCGTGCCGCTGGAGATGAAGATCACCGCCGACACGACGTTGGCGACACCGGCCAGAACGTTCTTGGCGCCATTGGCCCGGTGCATATCGGTTGACCAGAGGATACCCAGCAGGGCCAGCAGGACAACGCCCTGGGCTGCCCCGAAATAGCCGCCGTACACGCCCGTCGCCAGCACGCCGAGGATAAGACCAATCGTCACCGGGCGGGTATCGGCATGTGCAACGTCAGATTTGCGTCGCACGAATCGCGCGATGCGCGGCTGAATGGCGGAGAGCACGCCCGCCAAGAGCAGCAGATAGGGAACGACAACGGAGAAGGCGGATGCCGGCAGAACCAGCAGCAGAATGCCGCCGACGATCCCACCAACGGCGGAGAAGACGGCCATGAGCCCGACCGCGCGCCACTGCCCCTGCAGCTCTCGTCGGTAGCCGTAGGCGCCGGTGACGGAGGCCGGTACCAGGCCAACGGTGTTCGACACATTGGCGGTGATCGGGGGGATGCCGAGGGCGAGCAGGGTCGGAAAGGTGATCAGCGTTCCCGCGCCGGCCACCACGTTGATGATTCCGGCCACGATCCCCGCCACGAAGATAATCGTGCCATTGAGTAGCCCTATCTCAATTTCCATGGTTATTGTCCTATTCATAGACGATCTGTCTCTATACCGTATACAGTATCCAGACAACGGACGAACTATTTCACTCCTTCCACCTGCCGAGTCCAACCGAAGTAATAAGTGGATGCCCGTTCCACGCCCGTTGCCCGATTGCGATTGATCGCTGCCGAACCGAGGTGCCGCGTCTGCTCGGCGTAACGAGCCCCGAACACCAGAGCGCCTGCCACCTCGTCACCGCAGAAAATGGCGCATCGCGCATCAGCCAAGGAGACCCGAATCTTGTTTACCACCCGTCCTGAACTCATCGGAAACGTCGGTATGGTGGCCTCCACCCACTGGATCGCCTCGGCCACCGGAATGAGCATCCTCGAGCGCGGCGGCAATGCCGCCGATGCCGCGGTAGCCACCGGCTTCGTGCTGCAAATTGTTGAGCCTCACCTCAACGGACCCGGTGGCGAGGTTCCGATTTTGGTCTGGTCGGAAATCGACCAGCAGGTATCCACCATTTGCGGTCAGGGCGTGTCGCCGGCTGCGGCAACGATCGAGGCCGTGACCGGGTTGGGCCTGGACGTGATGCCAGGGACGGGCCTGCTGCCCGCGGTCGTGCCGGGTGCCTTTGGGGCGTGGACGCTCCTCTTGGAACTGCACGGCACCATGACGCTGCGCCAGGTGCTCGAACCGGCCATCCACTATGCCGAGGAGGGGCATCCGCTGCTCAAGCGGGTAGCCGCTGCCATCGAAACGATGCAGGAACTGTTCACGACCGAGTGGCCCACCTCGGCGGCGACCTGGCTGCCGGGCGGACAGGTGCCCGCGACCGGAAGCTGTTTCCGAAATCCTGTGCTGGCCGCGACCCTGCGCCGGATAGTCGCGGAGTCCGAAGCTGCCGGCGGGGCGCGGGAAGCGCAAATCCGCGCGGCCAGGGACTGCTGGTACCGCGGTTTTGTCGCCGAAGCCATCGGTGAATTCTGTGCAGACAACGAGGTGATGGATACCTCGGGGGAGCGTCATCGGGGGCTGTTGACCGCCGAGGACCTGGCCCGGTGGGAGCCCACGGTGGAACAGCCGCTCACCTACGAGTATCACAACTACACCGTCTGCAAGACGGGCCCCTGGGGGCAGGGACCCGTCTTTCTGCAGCAACTGGCGCTGCTCGAAGGCTTCGATCTGACCGCGATGGGACCCGGCTCCGCTGACTGGGTGCACACCATCCTGGAGAGTTGCAAACTCGCCTTTGCCGATCGCGAGGCCTGGTACGGCGACCCGAATTTCACCGACGTGCCCATGGCGGCTCTGCTCAGCCCGGAATACAACGCGCAGCGTCGCCTGCTGATCACCGACACGGCCTCCGTGGAACTCCGCCCCGGCAACCCCGGCGGCGCCCAGGCACGACTGCCGCATTACCCGGCATCTCCAGCCGGCTATGAGAATTTGATCGGGTCCGGCGAGCCGACGATCGCCAAATCAGGGGAGACCCGGGGGGACACCTGCCACGTCGACGTGGTCGATGCCAACGGGATGATGATCTCGGCCACGCCCAGTGGCGGCTGGATGCAATCATCCCCAACGATCCCCGCGTTGGGCTTCTGCCTCAGCACCCGCGCTCAAATGTTCTGGCTCCAGGAAGGTCTGCCGAACTCCCTGCGCCCGAGCGCTCGCCCACGAACCACGCTGACGCCGTCCTTCGCCCTGCGCGACGGCAAGCCCTGGCTCGCGTTCGGAACCCCGGGCGGCGACGCGCAGGATCAATGGTCGTTGAACTACTTCCTGAACCTCGTGCACGGCGATATGAATCTGCAGGAGGGTATCGATGCCCCCGGTTTTCACTCCACGCACATGCCCAACTCCTTCTTCCCGCGGGATGCGCATCCAGCCGAGGTCTATCTGGAGAGTCGGTTTGATTCGGCCGTGCTTGACGAGCTGCGGGATCGCGGTCACGTCGTCGTGGTCGGTGAGCCGTGGTCCGAAGGGCGAGTGAGCGCTGTGGCGCGCGATGGCGGCTGGCTTAAGGCTGCGGCCAACCCTCGGGGCAACCAGGGCTACGCCGTCGGGCGCTAGTCGCACGGGGCACTGAACGAGGTGCCCCGAGAACTGCGGCATAATCAACAAATGTTGTGCGCGCCGGACGGCGGCAGATTGCGGTCCGCCACGCAGGAATGGTCGAAGAGGAATAGCTGAAGTGTGGGACGTCTTGGAGTCGAAAGGGGATGAGTTGCGCACTCTCGGCTTACTGAAAGCTGCGCAAACCCTGGGCGAACGGGTTTACGAGGTGTTGGAAGAATCCATTGTCGACGGTGTCATCGCACCGGGTTCCCACCTGCGCGAAGACGAAGTTGCCAAGCAGCTGGGGGTGAGCCGCAACCCGGTGCGTGAGGCCATTCAACGGCTCGTGCACGACGGCTTCGTTGAACATCGGCCGGGCAAGAAGGGTGCCTTCGTGCACGCTCCCAGTGACAAGGAAGTGCAGGAGGTTTTCCACGCCCGCGCACTGTTGGAAAGCGACTGCGCACGGTTGGCCGCCAAAAATATTTCAGACGTCGATTTAGCTCGGCTTCAGGAACTGCTGGGGCATGGTGATGCGGCGATTGCGGCCCAGGACGCTCAGCACCTGCTGCAGCTCAACGACCGGTTTCATAATATTGTCGTGGAGGCCGCCGATAACTCGGTGATTGCCCGAATGCTGGGGGTGCTGCAACGACGAATTCGCTGGTATTTCTACCAGGTCGTCGTGACGCGGGCCGCCGGCTCGTGGGACCAGCACCGCCAGATTTACGAGGCGCTGCGCGACCACGACGGCGACCGGGCAGCGGTGTGCATGATGGCTCACGTCATGCAGACCGCCGCGACGATCCGTGATCACCAAGACACGGTAGACGGCGCCGGCCTTCCCAACTAGCCGGCGCAACCGGGACAAGAGCGCGCAGCAGGCCTATTTCTCACGGCCAGGATGCCCGCGACGGCCTGGCCGAAAGTGGCATGGAGGCTGGTATGGCCCAGGGCTACGACCGGTTCGATGCGTCCACCCGAGATGACATCGGCGTGGGTGGCCAGGTCGCTCATGGTTGCCCACTGCTCGGCGGGTTCGATTCCGACCAGATCGTGTCGCCAGCCCGGGGGTACAAACAGTCCGAATCGCATGGTTTCATGCCTAGACTGCCGCCTGGTCGGGGCGTCAAACGTTACTCTGGAGCCAGGACGACAACAATAAACGGACGGCGGTGACAGTGCACGCTCTCGACTTCGCCGGCATTATGAGCGAGATCCTCACCCTCGTCGGCCTCATCATCGGAGCGCTGCTCTACATTGTCGGCCTGTCCGTGCGCGGCATCAGTGGCCGCTGGACCCGCACGACCGCGGTCATCGCCGCGTCGGGGCCGGCCACGGTCATCCGCTGGTTTGATGGCGACGGCGATGTCCACGAATGCCCGGCCGACACCCACGAGACGCACCACCTGGTACCCGGCGACGATGTGCGCGTGTGGTTTCGCAACCGCCATCCCGAGCGTTGCCGCACACACGACCCCGAACTCGACGGTAAGGGCCTGCGCCTGATCGGCCTGGTCTTGCTCGGCATCGGCGTGCTCGCCGGCGTGACCGGCATCGTGCTGATGTTTGTCTAACCGACCGTCTTTTCGGCAGCGGATGCTGCGCGCGGCCGCGCCCATCCGCTCGCCGCCGCGGTCACCGCGATGGTCACGAGTGCGCCGAGCAGCAGCGCCGCCGCCTCCCCGGGGGCGAGCACGTGCAGCTGGGTACCGATCGTCGCGGCCGCGATCGGTATACCGAGCTGGGCCGCCGACAGCAGCCCGAATGACAGGGGCAGGCCCAGTACCCGGGTGGTCGCGTGGGTCAGCAGGGTCGCCAGGCCCAGTGTCAGGCCGAGGGCGATCATCTGCGGGTGGTCGGTCAGGTCGCGCAGCGCGAGCGAAGCGCCGAGCCAGACGAAGAACAGCGGGCCGAAGAATCCGTCGGCGAGGGCGAAGAGCTGGCGGGCGAGGCGGCGCGGTTCGCCGACCGCTGCGACGGCGAGCCCGAACGCGAAACCGGCGAGCATGACCGAGACATGGCTGAACACGGCCACCGCCGAGAGGGCAAACAGAATGGCCAGTTGGATGCGCAGCTCGAGGGCGAACTTGCGGTTCGCCGAGAGCTTGTGCAGCCGTGCGCGGGAGCCGTTTCGTTCTAACCGGGACAACAAGACGTACAAGGCCACGGCCAACGCCGCGATCAGGGCGGCGCCGAGCGCCGCGCGGCCCGCATCCGGCGGGTCGATGGCCAGGGGCAGCGCCACGATGGCCGCGATGTCCGCGATCGCAACCTGTGCCGTGAGCTCGAGCATCGAGCGCCCGCGCAGCCCCAGGGAGTGGATGAGCGGCAGCACGAGCGCGGCCGACGAGGAAGCCAGCAGCACTATATAGAGAGGTGCATGATTCGTTCCGAACATTATCGCGATGGCCACGCCGAGGGCGCTCGCCGAGACCGTGACGAGAAACGCCCGCACCAGGCCCGCCGAGAGCGCCGCGCGAATCGCGCCGGTACGAACCGGCACGTGCGTGCCGGCCACGAACATGATCAACGCGAATCCGACATCCGCTAACAGGGTCAGCGTGGGGTCGGCGGCTTCGATGAGGCCGAAGCCGGTTCGACCGACGATAACGCCGGCGGCGAGCTGGCCAATGACGACCGGGATATTCCAACGGCGCGGCATTGCCAGGAGTGGCCCGAGCAACGCGACCACGGAGATGATCGCGAGGGTTTGAAAGTCCATCCGCGCCTCCTCCTGTTGCTAGATCGAGCGTAGTACTGCTGCAGACGGCATGATGGGGGTATGAGTCGAACCGTCGCCGGAGCCCACGTGCTGATAACCGGAGCAGCCAGCGGCATGGGCCGCCTGTATGCCGAACGCTGCGTTGCCGAAGGGGCCAAAGCCGTCATCCTCTGGGACCGCGACGGTGCTGCGCTCGCCCAAACTGCTGCCATCCTGACGGAACGCTCCAACGGGCTCACCCAGATCGCGCCGTACGTCGTGGATATCGCCGATCTCGGCGCCATCGCGCAGACCGCACAGCGCGTGCGCACCGAGATCGGCAACCCCGACGTCGTCATCAACAACGCCGGAATCGTGCGTGGCAAATATTTCTGGGAGCACGACAACGGCGCAGACACCCGCCCCACCATGCAGATCAACGCGCTCGCCCCGATGTACATCACCCGAGAGTTTCTCCCGGGCATGATTGCGAGCGGATGGCGTGAGTCACGCATCGTAAACATCGCGTCGGCCGCCGGCACCCTCAGCAACCCGCGCATGAGCGTTTATGCCGCTTCGAAGGCCGCCCTGATCGGTTGGAGCGATTCGCTGCGGCTCGAGCTCGTGCAGCAGGGCCACGGCCAGGTCAAGGTCACCACGGTTTGCCCGAGCTACATCGATACCGGCATGTTCGAGGGCGCGCGTGGGCCGCTGCTCACCCCGCTGATGACCCCGGAATATGTCGTCGATCGGGTCTGGCGGGCCATGCTCGCCGGCAAGCCGCAGCTGCTGTTGCCCTGGACGGTCAGCCTGTCGAAGGTGCTGCGCGGCGTGCTGCCGCTGGCAGCCTGGGACACCGTCGCCGGTCGCGTCTTCGGCGTGTACCGCTCGATGGATCGGTGGGTCGGTCGCGGGTAGCGGCCCTCGTTCGCCGCGCGAGATCGCCGAAGACAGTGCGAATTTCGACAAACATTAAGTTTGCACGGTGCCGAAAGCTGAATATTGCTCTTTGTAGCTGGGGCGCTCGCACTCCCATTGTTGGCACTCTTCCAGCAGGAAGGTGACCACGTTGACGGACCGGGGCCCCGGCCTTATTGCGCCCGCTCCCGTGCGGTACATCGGGCGACGCGGGCCGCATGTGGCCTCGAAGCCCCCGTCTTTCGGTGCTGAGCGTGCCACCGCTCACGGCGACCGGTCTACGGAACTCGACCATTCTGGGCGAGCCCGCCGAGCCCGCCTGGCCCGTCTGGCCCGTCACCTCCCGCTCCGAGCGGTCTGGAGACCCCGGCCACTGCCGTTGGTCGAGCTTGCCGAGACCGCCATGGACTGGGCTGAGCCGGTCTCGACAACGCGCGGTTTGGCCGAATGTATATTCGCACAAAAATCCAAACATATCTGAGAAACCCTCGACTTTGGCACATGGTTTTGGTACACTTCTTCTATGAGCCAGAGCGGCGATACTCCCCAGCCGGGCCGTGTCGATCCGTTCTTCGCGGCTCACGGCTACCCGCCGTCCACACTCGAAGAGCGCGCGGAGTTCGAGGTGTTCTGGGCGCAGTGTCAGGCTGATTGGCGGCTCCAACTGGCCGAGGGGCTCGGAGAATTCGCCCCGTATGAGGTCACCGACCCGGTCGATCTGGAACCGGTGAGTCCGGCACCGGTGAGCCCGGCACCAGTGAGCCTGGCACCGGTGAGCCCGACGATTGGCCGCCCGGAGTTGATTGACGGCCCGACCATTCCGGCAGGCCTCGACCTGACCGAGGTATTCGGTGCGGTGCCGCCCGAGCACCTCTTCGATGAGGACCTCCGCGAGGAATTTCTCTATACGAATTACCTTGCGGACAACTTTCTCCCGGACGATTTCATCCCGGACGAAGGCGCAACGGGTGAGTTCTCTGCTGGCGCTGCTGACTCCGGTCAACCCGGCGCTGACGCGGCCGCCGGCCTTCGCACTGCGGGCAGCACTGGCGACGACCCGGACCCGTCCGACGCGGCTGCCGGCTTGAGTCCGTTCCAGCGGCACCAGGCGCAGTTCGTCGACCGGGTGATTTACCTCGAGAAGGTGATCGCGTGGGCGCAGGCGAGTAAGGCCGAGGTCCTGACGGAGGCGTGGGATTACACCACCAACAGTGCTGAGACCGGCCGACCGCAGGCCGGTCCGCAGCACGAGCACGACTGGGATGCGACCTTCGCCGCTCAGCAGGGCCTGGTCGCCGAAATGGCCTGTGCGCTGCGCATCCCCGCCGGCACAGCCTCCGGCCTGCTGCACCAGAGCCGGGTGCTGGTCGAGTCCCGCCCGCAGACCCTCGATGCTCTCCGCATTGGGGAGATCTCCCTGCGGCATGCCCAGCGGCTGCTCGACCAACTCGATTCCGTCCCGCAGCCCGCCCGGGCCGAGCTGGAGGCGGTGTTGCTGCCGCACGCTCGTAAACTCACTCCGGCGCAGTTCGATGGTAAGGCTCGCAAGCTGCGGGAGCGGTTCCACCCCGACAGCATCACCGTTCGCCGCACCCGGTGTCTGGCCGATCGCCGGGTGCAGTTCTTCCCCGATAAGGACGGCATGGCCACCCTCTGGTTACGCGCGGCCGGCGACGACCTGCAAGGCGTCTATACCCGGGTCACCGATGCGGCGATCAGTCTGCAGGGCCCCGATGAGCCCCGCACCCTCAGCCAACTCCGCGCCGATGTCGCCATTGACCTGCTCCAGCAGGGCGTCACCGGCAGCGGCCTCGGCGCTGGCCTCACCGCCAACGTCAACATCACCGTCCCCGTCCTCACCCTGATGGGTCAGAGTGAGGAACCCGCCGAGCTCGAAGGCTACGGCCCGATCGATCCG
>NZ_SOHG01000065.1:0-28889 GCF_004403155.1 Cryobacterium sp. Hh7
CCGCTCAGCCGATCTCACAACGCCCCACCCCGGAGCAAAAAAACACTCTAGAGACTCGCCGGGCCGGCTGAACCCATGTTATTCAGCAGCCTCCTAGGCCGCCGAGAGCGCAAAAAGTGCCCGATTGGAGGTTCCAATCGGGCACTTTTTGCGCTCTCGCGGGGAGGAACTAGTGGTTCTGGGGGAAGCCGAGGTTGATTCCTCCGTGGCTCGGGTCGAGCCAACGGCTCGTTACCGCCTTCTCTCTCGTGAAGAAGTTGACGCCGGCGGGGCCGTAGGCCTTCGCGTCGCCGAACAGTGAGTTCTTCCAGCCGCCGAAGGAGTGGTACGCCACCGGAACCGGAATCGGCACGTTGATGCCGACCATGCCGACCTGCACCTCGTTCTGGAACCGACGAGCGGCCCCGCCGTCGTTGGTGAAGATCGCGGTGCCGTTGCCGTACTGGCTCGCGTTGATGAGGTCGAGGCCCTCCTGGTAGCTGGCGACGCGCACGATCGACAGGACCGGTCCGAAGATCTCGTCGAGGTACACGGCGGAGTCCACGCTGACCTTGTCGAACAGGGTCGGGCCGAGCCAGAAGCCGTCGGCGTCTCCATCAACCTCGATGTCGCGACCGTCGATGACGACGTCGGCACCGTCGGCCGTGGCGATGTCGATGTAGCCGGCGACCTTGTCGCGGTGCACCTTGGTGATCAGCGGGCCCATGTCGCAGCCGCGCGTGCCGTCACCGACAGTGAGGCCCTTGACGCGCTCGGCGATCTTCGCGATGAGCTCATCGGCGACGGGCTCGACGGCCACAATGACGCTGATGGCCATGCAGCGCTCACCGGCGGATCCGAACCCGGCGTTGACGCCGGCATCCGCTGCCAGGTCGAGGTCGGCATCCGGCAGCACGAGCATGTGGTTCTTGGCGCCACCGAGGGACTGCACGCGCTTGCCGTGCTTGGCCGCGGTCTCATAGATGTAGCGGGCGATCGGCGTGGAGCCGACGAACGAGATCGCCTGCACGTCGGGGTGCACGAGCAGTGCGTCGACGGCTTCCTTGTCGCCGTGCACCACGTTGAGCACACCGGCGGGCAGGCCGGCCTCGGTGAACAGCTCGGCCAGCCAGTTCGACGCCGACGGGTCCTTTTCGCTCGGCTTGAGCACGACGGTGTTGCCGGCCGCGATGGCGATCGGGAAGTACCAGAGCGGCACCATCGCCGGAAAGTTGAACGGGCTGATAATGCCGACCACGCCGAGCGGCTGGCGCAGCGTGTACACGTCGACGCCGGTCGAGACGTTCTCGGAGTACTCGCCCTTGGAGAGGTGCGGCATGCCGAGCGCGAATTCGACGACCTCGAGGCCGCGAATGATCTCACCGAGCGCATCGGAGGTGACCTTGCCGTGTTCGGCCGTGAGAATTTCGGCCAGGTCGCCCTTGCGTGCGTTGAGCAGCTCGCGGAAATTGAACATGATGGTCTGGCGGCGAGCCTGGCTCATGTCGCGCCAGGCCGGGTAGGCGGCCTGGGCGACCGCGACGGCAGCGTCGAGGTCGGCCGTGCTCGCGAGCAATACGTTCTTGGCGACTTTGCCGGTGGCCGGGTTGTAAACCGGCGCGGTGCGGGTGGAGGTGCCGGCGGCAGCTGCGCCGTCGATGTAGTGCTGAATGGTGGGGGTGTCGGTCATGGTGAAACGTCCTTCAGGGTTGAGTTCGGTTAGGAAAGCAGGTCGAGGCTGAGCACCTCGTCGTAGATGGCGAGCGCCTCGGCCACCTCAGCGTCGGTGACGACGCAGGGCGGCACGACGTGGATGCGGTTCTCCATCAGGAACGGCAGCAGGCCACGCCCGAGCAGCTCGGCTTTCACTCGGGCCATGACGGCGCCGCTCACCGGTTCGCGAGTTGCCGGGTCGGCGACGAGTTCGAGCGCCCAGAACACGCCGACCCCGCGCACCTCGCCGATAATCGGGTGCCTGGCCTGCAGGGCTTTCAGCCCAGGCTCGAGCACGTCGCTGCCGATGCGGGCCGCGTTCTCCACGATGCCCTCGGCCTCCATCGCATCGAGCGCACCGACGATCGACGCCATGGCGAGCGGATGCCCGCTGTAGGTGAGTCCGCCGGGAAAGACCGTCTCGTCGAAGGTTGCCGCGATGGCATCGGAGATGATCACGCCGCCGGTCGGTACATAGCCGGAGTTGACGCCCTTGGCGAAAGTGATCAGGTCGGGCACGACGTCATAGGCCTGAAAAGCGAACCAGTTGCCCGTGCGCCCGAAGCCGCACATGACCTCGTCGAGGATCAGCATGATGCCGTACTTGTCGCAGAGCGCGCGTACCCCGGGCAGGTAGCCGACCGGCGGCATCATGATTCCGGCGGTGCCGGGAATCGACTCGAGCAGAATAGCGGCAACCGAGGCCACGCCCTCACCCTGGATGACACGTTCGAGGTGGTGCAGCGCGCGGGCGCATTCCTCCTCTTCGCTGCTCGCCCAGAATTCGCTGCGGTAGAGGAACGGTCCGAAGAAGTGCACGTGGCCGCGCGCGTACTCGTTGGGAATGCGGCGCCAGTCGCCGGTGGCGACCACGGCCGCCCCGGTGTTGCCGTGATACGACTTATAGAGGGAGAGCACCTTGTCGCGACCCGTGTGCAGGCGGGCCATGCGCATGGCGTTTTCATTCGCATCCGCTCCCCCATTGGTGAAGAAGACCTTGTTGAACCCGGCGGGGGCGCGATCGGTGATGCGCTGGGCTGCTTCGCCGCGGGCCAGGTTCGCCGTCGACGGCGCAATGGTGGTCAGCAGAGCGGCCTGCTCGGTGATGGCTTTTACGACAGACGGATGCTGGTGGCCGATATTGACGTTGACCAACTGACTCGAAAAGTCAAGATAGCTGCGACCATCGTGGTCCCAGACGCGACAGCCGAGCCCGCCGGCGATGACGAGCGGCTTCAGCGCCGCCTGCGCCGACCAGGAATGGAACACGTGGGCGCGATCGAGTTCGCTGGTGCGCGCATTGAGACTCGGCGCCGAGTCGATGGATACGGGGGAAACGGTGGGTGTGCTGGTATCAGTCACGGATATCGCTGGCTTTCTCTGTGGTGGTGGTTGTCGTAACGGTAAATTTCTGGGGGCCGGGCGACTCGCGCCGCCCGGCCGTTGTGCAGTAATTCGGGCAGTGTTAGTTGCCGCCCTCGTTGAGGGTGACCTCGGTGGGCGTCCAATCGGTGCCCATCACGTCGACGCCCTCGGCTTTCAGCTCGTCGAGTGCTTTCGTCACGTACTCGTTCGAGTACGCCGTGGCGGGCGGCTCGGCCGTGATGATGGTGGCGCCGGTCTCGTTCTTGGTATTCAGGGCGATGTCGACGGTGTTGGCCCAGGCCGCGTCGTCGATCATTCCCACGCCAGCGGTCGATGGGAAGATCAGTTTGCTGACCTCGTTGGTCATCCACAGCTGGTGGCTCTCACCGAGGGTCGATCCGGCGGCCGTGACGATACCGGCGGCCTCTGCCGGGTTGTTGGCGGCGTAGATCCAGCCCTTGATCGATGCCTTGATGAATTTCACCGTGTTGTCGGCGTAGTCCGCGTCGCTCTCAAGCTTGTCGGCGTTGGCCCAGATGGAGTCCTGGAGCATCGCGGTGCCCTCGTCGTTCCAGTCGATGACGTTGAGTTCGTCGGGCTGAAAGAGCTCGCCGGTGTCGGGGTTGACGGTTTCCAGAACCTGGGCGTACTCGTTGTAGGTCATGGCCTGGGCCGCGTCGATGTCGCCGGCCAGGAACCCGGTCATGTCGAAGGCCTGCTGAATGAGGTTGATGTCGCCGAGCTCGACGTCGCTCTTCTGCATGCCGGCGAAGAGTTCCCACTCGTTGCCGTAGCCCCAGCTGCCGACGTTCTTGCCCTTGAGGTCGGCCGCCGTGGTGATGTTCTTGTCCTTGAAGGAGATCTGGGTGGTGGCACTGCGCTCAAAGATTTGAGCCACATCGGTGATGTTGGCGCCCTGCTCGATCGAACCGAGCACCTTGGGCACCCAGGAGATGGCGTAGTCGGCGTCGCCGGCGGCGAGCACGTCTTGCGGAACGATGTCGGCGCCACCCTCGTCGATGGTCACGTCGAGGCCTTCCTCCTCGTAATAGCCCTGGTCGAGGGCGGCGTAGTAGCCGGCGAACTGGGCCTGCGCGAACCACTGCAATTGGAGGGTGATCGGGGTGAGGTCTCCACTCTCGTCACTCGAACTGGGCGTGGTGGGGCCGCTGCATCCGCTGAGCACCAGGGCACCGACTGCCGCGAGTGAACCGAGTGTGCCAAGCCATTTGATGCGATGTTTCATGACTGCCTCCTAGATTGCTGGTGCTGTGGTTGGATCTGGGGTGATCGATTAGCTACCGGATCGACGGGTCACGAGCTTCTCCACGGCGAGAGCTGCGCAATAAAAGAGGAGTCCGAGAATGATCGAGCCGAGCACATAGGCCCAGGCCAGCCCATAGTTGCTGCTCGACGCGGCCGAGGTGATCGACTTGCCGAGGCCGCCGACCGGTCCGCCGAAGTATTCGGCGATGAGGGCGCTGATGACGGCGAGCGACGAGGCAATGCGCAGTCCGGTGAAGACGAAGGGCAGCGCGGTCGGCAGGGTGACCACCCGCGTCGCCTGCCAGCTCGATGCCGCATAGGCGCGCATCAGGTCGCGGTGCACCGGTCGCACCTGACGCAGCCCCTTGAGGGTGTTGAAGTAGACCGGCACGAACACGGCGAGCGCCGCGACGAGCTGCCTTGCGGTCTCGGCCCCGGCGCCGAACATCGTGTACAGCACCGGGGCGAGCGCCACGATGGGTACCACCGAGAGTGCGGCGACGACCGGCGCTGCCATCTCGTCGAACACGCGCGTGAGCGCTGAGATGATGGCCAGGAGGATGCCGAGGACGGCCCCGATCAGCAGCCCGATCAGGGAATTGCGGCCGGTGATGAGCATGCCGTCTGCCACGTTCGCCAGGTTTGCGGCGAATTCGGCGCCGATGGCGAACGGCGCGGGCAGAATGAACGCCTTAATGGCCAGCCCGGTGACGAGGCCCTGCCACAGCAGGATCACGGCCACCCCGAACACGATCGGGGCGAGCACGGTCTGAAGCACGGTGTTGTGGGCACGGCGCGGCTGGGTCGTTCTCATCGGGTCTCGACTCTGCGGGCACCGGTCGGGGCAGGCTCGTCGCCGTGCAGCAGCTCGCGTACCTCGCTGAGCGAGTGAAAGAAGCCCTCGTCTTCGCGCAGGTCTTCGCCCCGGCCAGCCATGTCGCCGAGCCCGACACGGACAATCGAGCGGATGCGTCCGGGCCGCGGCGACATGACCACCACCCGATTGGACAGGAACACCGCCTCGGGAATGGAGTGCGTGACAAACACGACGGCCGCTTTCGTCTCGGCGCAGATGCGCACGAGTTCGTTCTGCATGCGCTCGCGGGTCATTTCGTCGAGGGCGCCGAACGGTTCGTCCATGAGCAGCAGACTCGGGCTTTCGGCGAGCGAGCGGGCGATCGCGACGCGCTGCTGCATACCGCCGGAGAGCTGGTCGGGATAGTGACTCGCGAAGTCGGACAGCCCGACCAGGGCGATCAGTTCGGCCGCACGCTGACGCCGGGCCGTCCGGCCCACTCCATGCAACTCGAGCGGCAGCTCGATATTACCGGCCACGGTGCGCCAGGGCAGTAGGCCGGCCTGCTGAAAGGCAATACCGTAGTCCTGGTCGACGCGGGCCTGCCGGGCCGGCTTGCCGAACACCTCGATGCTGCCGCTCGTGGGCACGTCGAGGTCGGCGACGAGCCTCAGCAACGTGCTCTTGCCGCATCCGCTCGGCCCGATCAGGGATACGAATTCGCCGGGCGCGACCGTGAGGCTCACGTCGTCGAGGGCGGTGACGCCCGGGCCCTTGCGTGCGGCGAAGATGCGGCTGACGCCACGTATGTCAACAGCCGGCACATTAATAGCAGGCGTAGTCATGTCGGTCATTCCGCTGTTGGTCATACCGCTGTTGGTCATACCGCTGTTGGTCATACCGTGGCCTCTCCCCTGCGAAAACGACGAAGGAACAGGCCGATCAGACCCACAAAACCTGCGGCGACCAGGCCGACCAGGATCGATCCGAAGATGGGTGCCCAGGGCTTTCCTGGGTCGTTGCCGGCCGCACCGGCGTATTCCACGATGAGTCGGCCGATACCGCCGCGCAGCCCGATCGACACCTCCGCGACGACACTGCCGATGACCGCGCTGACCGCGGCCAGGCGCAGGGCCGGCAGCAGATAGCCGACGCTGGCCGGCAGGCGCAGTCGCCAGAGGGTCTTCCACCAGCCCGCCGCGTAGCAGTGCATGAGGTCGACGTGATTGGCGTCGGGCGAGCCGAGGCCGCGCAGGGCGCCGATCGACACCGGAAAGAACGCGAGGTAGGAGGCGATCAGGGCCACCGACATCCAGCTCTCCCAGGTGAACTCGCCGAACTGGATCTGCGCGCCCCAGCGCCGAACCAGCGGGGCGATCGCGATCAGTGGCACGGTCTGGCTCAAAATGATCCACGGCAAAATCGCCGACTCGGCCAGCCGAAACCGCTGCATGAGTAGCGCGAGCGCCAGGCCGACGGCCACGCCGACCAGCCAGCCAACGGCCGCGATACCGAGGGTGAACAGCGACCCCTGCAGCACCGCCTGCCACAGCGGCAGAGCGGATGCCGCGCCGGTCACCGGATCGAGGACTCGCTCGAACATCACCCAGAGGTGGGGCATGGCGAGATCGCTCGTGCGCGGCAGGACCGTGACGCCGCCGAGGATCACGCCGTCGGCCGGGCCGAAGGTCTTGTAGAGCTCCCAGATCAGGGCGAGCAGCGCGAGTCCGGCCAGGCCGAACAGGCTCCCGCGCAGGCGCGGGTGCACAACCGCCCGGCGGCGGGGTACGCGCAGTTTAGGCACTCCAAGCGCGCCGCGTGTGAGCGGGGCGGTCTGCTCGCTGGTGGCCGGCATCCGCTTGGCTATTTTGTGGCCATGATGGAATCGGTCATAGCCGGAATCACGGTTTCGCCGTAGACGCGCATCGTTTCTTCCTTGTTGTCGTGCTGCAGATAGCTGGCGAACTGGTCGACGCCGAGGTCTTTGAGTGCCTCGAGCTTCTCGATGTGGTCTTTCGCGGTGCCGAGCAGGCAGAATCGGTCGACGATCTCGTCGGGCACGAACGCGGCGTGCTCGTTGCCCGCCTTGCCGTGCTGGTTGTAGTCGTAGCCCTCACGGTTTTTGATGTAGTCGGTGAGGGCCGCAGGAACGTTGGAATCGGTGCCGTACTTGGCCACGATGTCGGCCACGTGGTTACCGACCATTCCGCCGAACCAGCGGCACTGGTTGCGCATGTGTTCCCAGTCCGAACCGACATAGGCGGGGGCGGCGACGCAGAACTTGATCGCCATCGGGTCGCGCCCGGCGTTGGAGGCTGCGGTGCGCACGCTCTCGATCATCCACTGGGCGACGTCGAGGTCGGCCATCTGCAGAATGAAGCCGTCGCCGACCTCGCCGGCGAGTTTGAGCGCGAGCGGACCGTAGGCGGCGACCCAGACCTCCAGGCTCGATCCGCGGCTCCACGGAAACTGCACCGTGGCGCCGTTGTATTCGACCGGGCGGGAGTTGGCAAGCTCCCGAATGACATGGATCGACTCACGCAGGGTCTTCAGCGTGGTCGGCGCGCCGTTGGTGGTGCGCACGGCCGAGTCGCCGCGCCCGATGCCGCAGATGGTGCGGTTGCCGTACATCTCGTTGAGAGTTGCATAAGTGGATGCCGTGACCGTCCAGTCACGAGTCGCCGGGTTGGTGACCATGGGGCCGACGATGATCTTGCTGGTCTCGGCCAGGATACGGCTGTAGATCACATAGGGTTCCTGCCAGAGCAGATGCGAGTCGAAGGTCCAGACGTGGCTGTACCCGTGTGCCTCGGCTAGTTTGGCCAGTTGCACGGTGCGTGCCGACGGCGGGTTGGTCTGTAGTACTGCTCCGAAATCCATATCTTCCCCCTTAAATCAGATACTGGCTCAGGCCGCGCTTGATGTAGCGGCCGTCACCCTTGGTGCCGAGGTAGGCGAAGCCGTCGACGACGACCTTGCCGCGGGAGATGACGGTGTCGACGTGGCCGTCGATCTCGTAGCCCTCCCAGGCGGAGTAGTCCATGTTCATGTGGTGAGTCTTATCGACACCAATCGAGGTGTGCCCGTTCGGGTCGTAGATGACCACATCGCCGTCAGCGCCGGGCTGAATCACGCCCTTCTGGCCGTACATGCCGAACATGCGCGCCGGGGTGGTGGAGCAGACCTCGACCCAGCGTTCGAGTGAGATTTTGCCGTCGACCACGCCCTGGTAGATCAGGTCCATGCGGTGTTCGACCGAGCCGATGCCGTTGGGAATTTTAGAGAAGTCGGTCAGGCCCATGTCCTTCTGACCCTTCATGCAGAACGGGCAGTGGTCGGTGGAGACCATCTGGATGTCGTTCGTGGCGAGGCTCTGCCACATGTGGTGCTGGTGGCCCTCGGCCTTGGCGCGCAGCGGCGTCGAGCACACCCATTTCGCGCCCTCAAACCCGGGAGCACCGAGATTGTCCTCGAGCGAGAGGTACAGGTATTGCGGGCAGGTTTCGCCGAAGACGTTCTGGCCGTTGTCCCTGGCCTGAGCGATCTGGTCTACGGCTTGCTTGGCAGACACGTGCACTATATAGAGAGGAGCGCCGGTGAGGTTGGCGAGCATGATCGCCCGGTGCGTGGCTTCTTCTTCGGCCTGCCAGGGTCGGGTGAGGCCGTGGTACAGCGGGCTGGTGTTGCCGGCGGCGACGGCCTGCTGGACGAGCAGGTCGATGACGCTGCCGTTCTCGGCGTGCATCATGATCATGCTGCCGTTGGTGGCCGCGCGCTGCATGGCCTTGACGATCTGACCGTCGTCGCTGAGAAACACACCCTTGTAGGCCATGAACAGTTTGAAGCTCGAGACGCCCTCGTCGACGAGTTCGTCCATCGCGGTGAGGGAGCTATCCTGCACGTCACTGAGGATCTGATGAAAGCCGTAGTCGATGGCGCACTGTCCGGCAGCCTTCTGTTGCCAGGCGGCGTAGCGCTCGAGCACGTCCTCGCCGGCGTACTGCACGACGAAGTCGACGATGCTCGTGGTTCCGCCCCAGGCGGCGGCGCGGGTTCCGGTTTCGAAGGTGTCGCTGGCCTGGGTGCCGCCGAACGGCATCTCCATGTGGGTGTGGGCGTCGATGCCGCCGGGAATGACGTACTTGCCGCCGGCGTCGATGACGCGGTCGACATTGCCCGCCACATCGAAGCCGAGCAGGTTCGAGCCGGGCGCGAGCACGGCAGCGATTTTCTCCCCGTCGATCAGCACATCGGCGAGTCCTCGGCCCGTGGCATTGACCACGGTGCCGTTCTTGATCAAAGTCTTCATGGCATCCTCTTCGCTCAAAAGTGTCAGGGATAGCGGATTCTGCCGACCGGGTCGGTCGACAGCATCCGCAGTGCTGATTTAACTGCGCCGTGCGCTTTAAGGGGCGACGAGGGGCTCGTAGGAGTCGGGGCGACGATCGCGGTAGAACTGCCAGTCGCGGCGCACCTCGCGAATGACGCCGAGGTCGAGGTCACGCACGACAATCTCCTCGGTGTCGGTCGAGGCCCGCTCGCCCACGTAGTTGCCCTTGGGATCAACGAAGTACGAGCTGCCGTAAAACGTCACGGCCTCGTCGCCAAACTCGGCCTCTTCGTTGCCGATGCGGTTGTTCGCGCCGACGTAGTACTGGTTGGCGACCGCGGCGGCCGGCTGCTCGAGCTCCCACAGCCGGTTGGACAGCCCGGGCTTGGTCGCCGAGGGATTGAACACGATCTCGGCGCCGTTCAGGCCGAGCGCGCGCCAGCCCTCCGGGAAGTGGCGGTCGTAGCAGATGTAGACGCCGATCTTGCCGTACCTGGTGTCGAACACCGGGTAGTCGGTGTTGCCGGGGCGAAAGTAGAACTTTTCCCAGAACTGGGGCAGGTGCGGAATGTGGTGCTTGCGGTACTTGCCGAGATAGGTGCCGTCGGCATCGATGACCGCGGCGGTGTTGTAGAGCACGCCGGGCTGTTCTTCTTCGTACATCGGAACGACGATGACCATGTTGTACTCGCTCGCAAGCTTTTGAAACCGCTCGACGATGGGGCCGGGAACGGGCTGAGCGTAGTCGTAGTACTTGGCGTCCTGCACGATGCCGAAGTAGGGGCCGTGAAACAGTTCCTGAAAGCAGATCACCTGAACGCCCTGGGCGGCCGCGGTGCGCACGAATCCCTCGTGCTTCTGAATCATGGATTCTTCATCACCGGTCCAGGTGGCCTGAGTGATCGCCGTTCGAACGATGTTTCTGGTGTCGGAGGTGGTGCCGTTACTCATGCTGTGCCTTCCACTTGCTTCGTTAGTCAATGACCGTAACGAACCGCGCTGTTCGTATTGTTATTATTTGACGTAAACATTTCAAATGTGTTTCTCTGTGTATCGCACGCATTAATCATCCTGTCGGCCAACGCACCCAGGGGCAAGGGCAATGCAGAACTTTATCGACGAAATTGAGCAGCGCACCCCCGCGGGGATCGCCGCAGCCATCGGGCGACTGATCGCCTCCGGTCGCCTCGCACCGGGCGACCGCCTGCCCACCGTGCGACTGCTGGCCGGCGAGCTCGGCGTGAGCCCCGCGACCGTCAGCCACGCTTGGCAGGCGCTCTCCGCGGTCGGCCTGATCGTGTCGCGTGGTCGCGGCGGCACCTTCGTTCAGGATGCCGCGCCCAGGTGGTTGCCGGCCCGCAGCCAGTCCATGATCGGCGCGGTCGGTCCGGCCCGCCTCGACCTCTCCCGCGGCACGCCAGACCCGCGGTTGTTGCCGGCGCTGGGGCCGGCGCTCTCCCGGGTAGCGCAGCGCGCGGAAACGCCGAGCTATCAGGATCTGCCCATTATTCCGGAGCTGCTCGAGGTACTGCGGACTTCGTGGCCGTACCCGGTGGAGACGATCACCATCGTCGACGGTGCCCTCGACGCCATCTCGCGCAGCCTCGATGCGGTCGCTCGCTTCGGCGACCGGGTGATCGTGGAGAACCCATCGTTCCCGCCGTTCTTCGACCTGCTCGACCAGCTCGGGCTGGAGCGGCTGCCGGTGGCCGTCGACGAGCACGGCATCATTCCGGCCGACTTCGCCGAAGCCCTCAAGCTCGGGCCCGCCGTCGTGCTACTGCAGCCGCGCGCGCACAATCCCACCGGCGCGTCGATGACCGTGCAGCGGGCCGAGGAACTCGCCCACCTGCTGCGCACAACGGCGGCCAGCGCCGACACCATCGTGATCGAAGACGACCACTCCGCCGAGATCAGCATCGCCCCCGATGTGAGTCTCGGCGTCTGGCTACCCGAACGAACCCTGCACGTGCGCAGCTTTTCGAAGTCGCACGGCCCCGACCTCCGCATGGCCGCCCTCGGCGGTCCGGCCGCATTGATCGACCCGATCGTGTCCCGCAGGATGCTCGGCCCGGGGTGGACCAGCCGCATGCTGCAGACAATTTTGCACGACCTGCTCACCAACGGCGAGAGCATGGCGCAGATCAGCGAGGCCCGGCGCATCTACTTCGCCCGGCAGCGTGCCCTCGCCGATGCCCTGGGCGAGTTCGGCCTCGACGTGGTGCAGGCCGACGGCATCAACACCTGGCTGCCGGTGCAAAACGAACGGGACGCCATGGTGCGCCTGGCCGCCTCCGGCATTCGGGTGGCCGGCGGCTCGCCGTTTCTCGCAACCCCGTACCTTTCCAGCACCGGCGGTCCCGCGTTCATTCGCGTGACCGCCGGTGCTCTGCCCGACGATATTCGGCCGGTGGCCGAGGCCCTGGCCGCGGCGGCGCATCCGCTTGATTCGGCCGTGCACGAGGTCGGGGCGCGCTGGGCGTAGCGGGCTTCGGCCAGCGCGCGGATCAGCCCAGCTGGCGCAGCCGGGGGGCCAGGTCGCGCTCGAACAGGTCGAGGAAGCGCTTCTGGTCATGGCCGGGGGCATGGAAGACCAGGTGGTTGAGGCCCGCGTCGAGGTAGGGCTTGATCAGGGCGACGGCCTCATCGGGGTCGGACGCCACGATCCAGCGCTTGGCGACCTGTTCGATCGGCAGGGCGTCGGCAGCGGCTTCCATCTCCATCGGGTCTTGGATGGAGTGCTTCTGCTCGGGAGTGAGGGACAGTGGCGCCCAGAACCTGGTGTTCTCGAGCGCGGTGTCCCGGTCGGTGTCGTAGGAGATCTTGATCTCGATCATGCGATCGATGTCGTCCTGCGGGCGCCCGACCTTCTCGAGGCCCTCAGCCACGGCGGGCAGGAGCTTCTCGGTGTAGAGCTCCATTCCCTTGCCCGAGGTGCAGATGAAGCCGTCACCCGCCCGGCCGGCGTAACGGGCCACGACGGGGCCGCCGGCCGCGATGTAGACCGGCACCGGGGCATCCGGAACGTCGTACAGGGTCGCACCGACCGTGTTGTAGTACTCACCCTCGAAGTCGGTTCGTTCGCCGGTCCAGAGCTGGCGCATGAGGTCGACGGCCTCGCGCAGGCGGGCGAAGCGCTCCTTGAACTCGGGCCACTCACCCTGGTAACCGGTGGCGATCTCATTGAGGGCTTCGCCGGTTCCGACGCCGAGCATGATGCGCCCGGGGTACAGGCAGCCCATGGTGGCGAAGGCCTGGGCGATCACGGCCGGGTTGTAGCGAAAGGTCGGGGTCATCACCGACGTGCCGATCTGCACCCGCTGGGTGCGCTCGCCGACCGCGGCCATCCAGGCCATCGCGTACGGCGCGTGCCCGCCCTCGTGCCGCCAGGGCTGAAAGTGGTCGCTCACGGTCACGCTGTCGAGCCCGTGTTCCTCGGCCATGACACCGAGTTCGACCAATTCTCGCGGTGCGAACTGCTCCGCCGACGCCTTCAGTCCCAGCTTCAACATGCGCTCTCCCTCGTCGAGTTACTCAGCCTGTTCAGACTATGCCCTGTTTTTTCTGCGCCCCTGATACGGTGTTCACGACCACCGATTAGATTTTATTGGTTGAGCTTGCCTCGATTTGGGCAGCAGGTCGCTGGACAGTCCAGTTTCCCGCGCCCAAATTTTGTGAGGTCCCGCATGCTCCGTCGTTCCCGTTTTCTGTTCATCGGCGTCGGCATCAACGCCGCCCTGCTGCTCAGCGGATGCGCCGCCACGACAACGCCCGCCGCCACTTTGGCCTCGCCCCCCGCTTCGTCAACAGCTGCCCGCGCGGGCTACCCCATCACGGCTGACAACTGCGGCACCAGCGTCACCGTCGCAGCCGCCCCCGAACGGATCGTGTCGATCAAGTCCTCGGCCACCGAACTGCTGCTCGCCCTTGGACTCGGCGACCGCATCGTCGGCTCAGCCTTTCTCGACGGCCCCCTACCTGAGTCACTCGCGGCAGCCGGCGCCAACCTCACCGTGATCAGCGACTTTCTGCCCGGACAGGAGGCGGTGCTTGGCCTGAACCCCGACTTCATCTACGGCGGGTGGGAATCCAACTTCAGCGCCGACGGCGTGGGCGAGCGCCCCGCCCTCGAGGCTCTCGGCGTGGGCACCTACGTCTCGCCGGCCGCCTGCAAGGGCGACTCCATGCCGAACCCGCTCACCTTTGACACGGTTTTCGCCGAAATCGACGAGGCCGGTGCCATCTTCGGCGCAACGGATGCCGCAGCCAAGCTGGTCAGCGGCCTGCAGTCCGACCTCGCCGCCCTCAAGCCGACCGCGACCGACACGACGGCTCTGTGGTACTCGAGCGGTACCACGACCCCCTATGTCGGTGCCGGTATCGGCTCACCCGAGATGATCATGGACGCCGCCGGGCTCACCAACATCTTCGCCGACGTGAGCGACACCTGGACCTCGGCGGGCTGGGAGTCGATCATCGAGGCCAACCCGAGCGTCATCGTGCTCGTCGACGCCACTTGGAACACCGCCGCGTCGAAGATCGCCCACCTGGAGTCCGACCCGGCCACGCAGGTGCTCGACGCCGTCAAGAACCAGCGCTACATCATCCTGCCGTTCGCCGCGACCGAGGCCGGCATCCGCAACGTCGAAGCGACGGCGTCCACGATCTCGCAGCTAGCCGCGCTCGACGAGTGACCCGCAGTAAGTACCTCGGGTGGCTGGTCGCGGCAGCCGCTCTGCTCGTGCTGGGGTGCGCGGTCGCCGTGACCATCGGGCCGGCAGCGGTGAGCCTCGCCCAGGTGGCGGGCAGCATCGGCGCGCACCTCGGCCTGCCCGTCGAGCCGGTACCTCTACTCATCGACTCGATCGTCTGGCAGCTGCGGCTCCCCCGGGTGCTCACGGCCGCGCTGGTCGGCGCCGGCCTCGCCCTCAGCGGCGCGGTGATGCAGAGCGTGACCCGCAACCCCCTCGCCGACCCGTACCTGCTCGGGTTGTCGAGCGGGGCATCCGTTGGTGCGGTGTGCGTGGTCATTCTCGGCATCGGATTTGCCCTGCCGGCCGCAGCGTTTGCCGGGGCATTGCTGGCCCTAATGGCGACGCTCAGCATCGCCAAGGTCGGGGGAACGATCACCCCGGTGCGGGCCGTGCTCGCCGGCCTGGCCATCGCCCAGCTCGCCGGTGCCCTCACCTCGTTCATCATCTTCTGGGCGGCCAAGGGCGACTCCTACCGCGAGATCCTCAACTGGCTGCTCGGCTCGGTGGCCGGTGCCACCTGGCAGAGCGTAATGATCGCGGCGACAGCCGTTTTGGTCGTGGGCACCGGCATTATCCTGTCGGCGACCCGGCTCGACGCGTTCGCCTTCGGTGACACGTCGGCGGCCAGCCTCGGCATCAACGTCAATCGCACCCGCTGGGCGCTGCTCGGTTCAGTCGCTCTGCTCACCGGGGCCATGGTGGCCGTGAGCGGGTCCATCGGGTTCGTCGGGCTCATTCTGCCGCACCTGGTGCGCGGCATCAGCGGCCCGGGCCACCGCCGCCTGCTCCCGCTCGTCGCGGTCTGCGGGGCGCTGTTCCTGGTGATCGCCGATACCCTCGCGCGCACCGTGTTCGATCCGCGCGAGCTGCCGGTGGGCATCATCACCGCGTTCATCGGCGTGCCGGTGTTCATTGTGCTGATCAAGAGAAAGAAGTCGAAGCTGTGGGCGTAGAACTCGATCGGTTGTCGTTCAGCATCGACGGCACCAGCATTTTGCGGGACGTTTCGGCGTCACTGCCCACCGGCAGCGTCACCGGCCTGCTCGGGCCGAACGGCGCCGGCAAGTCCACCCTGCTTCGCCTGATCGCGGGTATCGACACAGCGGATGCCGGCACCGCCTCCCTCGACGACGTCGCCATCGGCTCCCTTCCGCGGCGCGAGGCGGCCCGGCGGATCGCGCTGCTCGAGCAGAACGCCGCCCCGAGTGTGGAATTGACCGTGCTCGAGGTTGTGCTGCTGGGGCGCATTCCACACCGCACCAAACTCATGGGCTCGTTCAGCGGCGCGGAGGATCGCACGGTCGCTCTGGACGCCCTCGAACTGGTCGGCGCGGGAACTCTGGCCGATCGGTCGTGGCACACTCTGAGCGGTGGGCAGCAGCAGCGCGTGCAGATCGCCCGGGCCATGGCGCAGCAACCGAGCCTGCTTCTGCTCGACGAACCGACCAACCACCTCGACGTGAGTGCCCAGCTCTCGTTGCTCGGGCAGGTGCGCGAGCTGGGCGTGACGGCGATCATGGCCCTGCACGATCTCAACCTCGCCGCGGCCTACTGCGACCACATCCTGCTGCTCGATGGCGGCCTGCTGGCAGCCTCCGGCACGCCCGCTGCGGTGCTCACCCCCGAGATCATCGGCGCCGTCTACGGCGTGGACTGCTACATTCTCGAGCATCCGCGCGGCGGTCATCCGGTCATCGTCTATGCGGCTGCTTCGGTGTCGGCATGAGCGGCGGCGGCATGAGCGGCGGCGGCATGACGAGCCTGAAGCGCGTGACCGTTCTGGCCGGCGGTGTCGGCGGTGCCCGCTTCACCCGCGGCATGTTGGCGCAGCTCGCGGTCACAGCTCCCGACGCCACCGTGACGGTCATCGTGAACACCGGCGACGACATGTGGCTCGACGGGCTGCGCATCTGCCCCGACCTTGACACGGTCATGTACACGCTCGGTGACGGCATCAACGAGGAGCAGGGCTGGGGCCGCCCCGACGAGACCCGGAGGACCTCCGCCGAGATCGCGGCCTACGGTCGCGGCTGGTCCTGGTTCACCCTCGGCGATCTCGATCTGGCCACCCACATCGTGCGCACCGATCTGCTGCGCAGCGGTTCTACGCTCTCTGAGGCGACGGAATTTCTCTGCCGCCGCTGGCAGCCCGGGGTGCGGCTGCTGCCGATGAGTGATCAGCCCGTGGAAACCCACGTATGCCTCGCCGAGAATATAGATGAGCACTCCGTGGGCGACTATATCCACTTCGAAGAATGGTGGGTTCGCTATCGGGCACAGGTGCCGATCACCGGGTTCGAGCAGCGGGGACTCGCTGACGCGGTCGCCGCGCCAGGGGTGCTCGAAGCCATCACCGAGGCCGACCTCGTCGTGCTGCCGCCGTCGAATCCGGTCGTGTCGGTCGGCACGATCCTGGCCGTTCCGGGCATACGTGCTGCGCTGCGGTCGACCGCGGCCCGCGTGGTCGGCGTCTCTCCGATTGTCGGCGGCGCGGCGGTGCGCGGAATGGCCGACGCCTGCCTCCGCACGATCGGGGTCGAGACCAGTGCACTCGCGGTCGGGCTGCACTACGGTGCCCGCAGCCGGGGTGGCATCCTCGACGGCTGGCTCATCGACGAAACGGATGCCGTGGCCCTGCCCGCTCTCGCGGCCGCCGGCATCCGCTCGGCCGCTGTGCCACTGTGGATGACCGACCTGCCCGCCACGACCGCGATGGCGGCCGCCGCCCTGGCGCTGTGGCCCGGAGCCAGGAGCTAGACCAGTTCGCTCGTGTGCGGCCCGAGCCCCAGTGCCCGGGCGGTGTCGAGGTCGGCTGCGGTGTCGACGTCGCGTCGCAGCGACGAGCTCGGCGGCAAGTCCAGCACGACGTGCCCGTCGCCCTCGTGCGCGGCGCGGGAGCCGAGACCGAACCGCGGAGTGAACTTGTAGCCGGCCCGCGCGAGCAGCGTCGTTGTTCCCACGCCCTCCGCATCGGCCACCATCGAGAGCGGGTGCGTGGCCGCGAGCGCGAACGCCGTTTCTACATCGGCCACGTGCAGGGCCGGCAGGTCTCCGGTCACAACGGCCAGATTCGCGTCGGGGCACGCGAACCGGGCCGCCTCGGCACCCTGCTCGATCGCGGCGTTCAATCGGTCCTGCCCCGCGTCCGGGCCCGGCGCCTCGGGCACGATGACCGCGCCGAGTGCGGCCAGCGCCACGCCGAGCCGTGCACTCGCGGTCACCACGAACACGCGCTCCACAGCGGATGCCGCCACCAGCGCCGCTACCGTGTCCAACGCGAACGCATTGGCGAGCGCCGCCCGCCCGGCTCCGGCCCCGGCCCCGAGGCGGCTCTTCGCCCCGGCGGTTCCCTTCACCGGGACGACCACCACCCACCGAGTCTGATCCACGGTAAACACGCTATCAGCGCTCCGCCGGCAAACCCGCGCAACCCGGCAAGCGGTAGCCTCAGGGGTCGAGTAGCCAACATCCGTACGTTCGAATGAACGGCCCAGGAGGTCCCATGTCACAGTCACTCACCGCACAGGCTCGCGCGCTTCCCATGGCGATCGTCACCTATCTGGAGCGCAGCGCGAGCGCCAAGCCCGCCTCCGCTCGAGCGACCTTTGTCGAAAACGCTGTCGTCGTCGACGACGGCAAGACGTACACCGGCGAGCGGGCCATCACGGCCTGGCTGGCCGGCAGCGCCGCCGAGTTCGAATACACGACCACCCTGCTGCGCACCGAGAAGGACGAGGCGGCAACGACCGTCATCAACCGCATCGAGGGCAACTTTCCCGGCCGCAGCGTCGACCTCAGCTACCGCTTCGAGCTCGCCGCCGAGACCGGCCTGATCCAGAACCTCACGATCTCGATCTAGCTTTTCTCGGCTGCTGCAGCCAACCCGGCGGCGAACCCCTCGCGATACCCTTCGGCGCGGGCCTCGGCGGTACCGAGCCTAAACATGTCGGTGTCGCTCGGGCGCTGTAACGCCCGGGCGCCGACGGCATCGAGGTCGCCGACCAGTCGTCCGAGTCCGCGCAGCACGGCGACCGGGTTGCCGCTGGTCTTGCCCTTGACCAGATCGGCGGCTCCGGCGATCTCGTCGGCGACCGCCGCGACGGTGACGTCGAGGCGGCGACCCGAGACATCCGTTGTGCCGCGCAGGTCGTCGAGTACCACAAGCCCCGCCGCACCGATGGCGATGTCGGTCTGGCCCTCGCGCCACGGGCGCCCGGCAGTATCGGTGATCAGCACGCCGAGCCGCAGGCCGGTGCGCTCGCGAAGGGCTGTGCAGAGCGCGCGAGCGGAGGCATCCGGATCCACCGGCAGCAGCAGCACGACGCCCGCGGGCGCGTTGCTGGTGTCGACGCCGGCCGCCGCCATCACGAGTCCCTGCCGGTTCTCGACGATGCGGGTGACTCCACCCGGGTAGGCGCGTGAGGCCACGATCCGCACGGTCTCGTCGGTGATGGCCTGTTCGCGGTCGGCCGCTGGCACAGCCCGCCCCTCGGCCTTCGAAACGATCTTGCTGGTCACCGCCACAATATCGCCGTCAATCAGGCGGGACCGTGCGGCCTCCGCGATTAGGGCGGCGAGGTCGTCACCGGCCGTGATCTCACCGAACCCACCGAGGGTGAACACCTTCAGGCCGAACAGTTCCATTGCCCCCACTTCCGCCGCGGCCGCGTCGGGCCGGGCGTCGTGCGGCATCAGCGCACCAGCTTCGGCAGAACGGATGCGCCGAAGACGTCGATCCACTGCTTCTGGTTGCGGCCGACGTTGTGCAGGTAGATGCGATCGAAGCCGAGGTCGACGAATTTCTGGATGTATTTGCGGTGCTCGTCGGGGTCGGCCGAGATGACCATGCGGCCCTCGAAGTCCTCCGGACGCACCATTTTGGCCAACTGCTCGAACTCGAACGGCGATCGAATATCGCTCTTCGGAAACTTCATGCCGCCGTTCGGCCACTCGTGCAGGGCATTGGTCATGGCCTCTTCGTCGGTTTCGGCCCAGCTCATGTGCAGTTGCAGCACCTTGGGCATCGTCGACGGGTCTTTGCCTGCCTCGCGGGCGCCGCCGTCGAATTTTGCGAACAGCATCGCGATCTTCTCCAGCGGGGCGCCGACCGTGATCAGGCCGTCCGCCAGCCGACCGGCGCGTTTGGCCGTGACCGGGCCGGCCGTGGCTACCAGAATTTCGGGGGCAACGTCCGGCATGGTCCACAGCCGGGTGGATTCAAGCTTGAAGAATTGCCCGGAGTGCTTGACGTCCTTGTCGGCCAGGGACCCGGCGAACAGCTTGGAGATGATCTCGATGGCCTCGAACATGCGGTTGATGCGCTCCGGGGCTTCGGGCCAGTAGCCGCCCACAATGTGCTCGTTCAGCGCTTCACCGCTGCCGAGTCCCAGCCAATGCCGACCCGGGTGCATCGAGGCCAGCGTCGCGGAAGCCTGCGCGACCATGGCCGGGTGCCAGCGAAAGGTGGGCGCCGTCACGCCGGGACCGAAGTCGCCCGTGGTGCGCTCGGCGATCGAGGCGAGCACGCTCCAGACGAAGCTCGACTGACCCTGCGCTGGAACCCAGGGCTGAAAGTGGTCAGCCGCCATCACGCCGGTGAAACCGTGCTGCTCCGCGTAGGCCGACAGTGCGACCGCCTCGGCCGGTGCAAACTGCTCCAACATGGCCGCGTAGCCAATCCGCAACTCCGTCAAAATACCCTTTCCGCCCATAACCGTGTATCTGTGTCCATTCAATCGCAACACGGTCGGGGCTGCGTTCGATACCGCGGAAGGCGGCATCCGCTTGGCCGGGCGGCACGCTGGCCCTTATAGGCTGGAGCCATGCGCATCGCCACCTGGAACGTCAATTCCGTTCGTGCCCGCTCCGGACGAATCGTCGACTGGATGGAACGCGAAGACATCGACGTTCTCGCCATGCAGGAGATCAAGTGCAAGCCCGAGCAGTTTCCCTCGCAGGTGTTCGAGGACGCCGGCTACGACCTCGCCATTCACGGTCTGAGCCAGTGGAATGGCGTGGCGTTTGCCAGCCGCGAGCCAATGACGGATGTCGTCACCAGTTTTCCGAATATGCCCGGCTTCCTGAAGGGTGCGGTCGGTCCAGACCAGCCGCTCGAGGCGCGCGCGCTCGGCGTGACCGTGAACGACCTGCGCCTGTGGAGCCTGTACGTGCCGAACGGGCGTGCGCTCGGCGACCCGCACTACGACTACAAGCTGGCCTGGCTGAAGGCCCTCGAGGCCCACGCGGTCGCGGAGCTCGAGGCCCACCCCACGCTCGCGCTGGCCATGATGGGCGACTGGAACGTCGCGCCCCGCGACGAAGACGCCGGTGACCCGACGCTGGTTCCCGGTCTCTCCACGCACATTTCGCCGCCGGAACGCGCGGCGTTCGAGGCCTTCCAGGCAGCCGGCCTGACCGACGTCGTGCGCCCGATCGTGCCGGAGGGCTTCACCTATTGGGACTACAAGCAGCTGCGGTTTCCGCGCAACGAGGGCATGCGCATCGACTTCATCCTCGGCTCGCCCGCCTTCGCCGATCTGGTAACGGATGCCAGCATCCACCGCAATGAACGCAAGGGCGACGCCCCGAGCGACCACGTTCCGGTGCTCGTCGACCTCGATCTGGGCGGCGACGATGACGACCGCCCGATGATCTTCTAACAGAAAGATGCGTTAACGACAGCTGCCCCCGGCTTTTCGGCCGGGGGCAGCTGTCGTTGCAGTAAAACGTACAGTGCGAGGTGCCGGTGGTTAGACCGAGACCTTCTTGGGAGCCTGGTACTTCGGGTGTGCCTGTTCTGCGGCCAGTTCGAATTCGGCATCGATCTCGGCGTTCGGCTTGTACGTGGCGAGGGAGACCACGACGGCCACGATCATGCTGGCCGCGAAGCCGGGCACGATCTCGTACAGGGTGTCGCCGAGGGCGGAGTTGCCCCAGATGAACACAACCACGGCACCGGTGACCATGGAGGCCAGGGTGCCCCAGGTGGAGAGCTTCTTCCAGTACAGCGAGAGGATGACCACAGGGCCGAAGGCGGCACCGAAGCCGGCCCAGGCGAAACCGACCAGGTCGAGAATGGTCGAGTTCTGCTGCAGCGCTATCAGTGCGGCGATGACGGCCACGACGAGCACACCGATACGGCCGAGCATGACCAGCTGCTTGGGCGCGGCATCCTTGCCCACAATCTTGTAGAGGTCTTCAACGAGCGCCGACGACGAGACGATGAGCTGCGAGGAGATGGTGCTCATGATCGCGGCAAGCACGGCGGCGAGCACGAGGCCCGCGATGAAGGGGTGGAACAGGGTCTGCGAGAGAATGAGGAACACAGTCTCCGGGTTTGCGAGATCCAGGTCGGGGTTCTGCTGGAAGTACGCGATACCGATCAGGGCGGTCGCAATAGCACCGAGGGCGGTGAGGATCATCCAGCCGATGCCGATGCGGCGACCAGCCTTGGCGTCTTGCGGGGTGCGCATGGCCATGAAACGCACGATGATGTGCGGCTGGCCGACGTAACCGAGGCCCCAGGCGGCAGCCGAGATGACACCGAGCACGGATCCGCCGGCAGTGATGGACAGCAGGTCGGGGTTGACTTCGCGGATGGAGTCGAGGGTTGCGACGACTCCGCCGGTGGCGTTCAGCGCTACGAGGGGAACAGCGATCAGCGCGGCGAGCATGAGGAGGCCCTGGGCAACGTCGGTGAGGGTAGCACCGAGAAAGCCGCCGAACAGGGTGTACAGCAGGGTGACGCCGCCGACGATCAGCATGCCGGTGACGAACGTGGAGCCGAAGGACTCCTCGAAGAACACTCCTCCGGCAACCATGCCGGAGGAGACGTAGAACGTGAAGAACACCAGGATGATCACACCGGAGACCACGCGCAGCAGGCGCGACGTGTCTTTCAGTCGGTTCTCGAAGAAGCTCGGGATGGTGATCGAGTTCTTCGATACGAAGGTGTAAGAGCGCAGCCGCGGTGCCACGAACTTCCAGTTCAGCCAGGCACCGATGGTGAGGCCGATGGCGATCCAGGCCTCAACGAGGCCGGACACGTAGATGGCTCCGGGGAGACCGAGCAACAGCCAGCCGGACATATCCGAAGCACCCGCGCTCAGGGCCGCTGTGCCCGGCTTGAGTCCTCGGCCGGCGAGCATGTAGTCGTCAAGGTCTTTGGTCTGACGAAAGGCAAAGTAGCCGATGGCAACCATGCCTGCGAGATATAAAACGATTGCAATGAGTTGAAATGTTTGATCCGTCAATGGGATTCCTTTGTTGGGATGCCCGACGTACTGGACGTGATTACTCGAGGTGCGAGCAAGCTCAAAGTGCCAGTCTCGCAGAAATATGGGCATGGCGCCATCTTTAACCGCCCATTCGCCCCCGTAACCGTTTGACAACGGAGGGCTTACCCCCTGCCCGCGGTCGCCCTGAACGTGCCCACAATGACCGCACGAGGCGTCCATCCCTTCCCCTCCTCGGCCAAATTGGATACAGTATCCAAATGACCGGTATTATTGATGAGGCGCGCACGACGGGGCCGCTGAACGGCATCCGTATTGCGGATTTTTCTCGCGTGCTCGCCGGGCCATTTGCCACCATGATGCTGGCCGATTTCGGCGCCGATGTGATCAAAATCGAGCACCCGCTCGGCGATGACACCCGCGCCTGGGTGCCGCCGGTCGACCCGAACGGCATTGGTAGCTATTTCGCGAGCGTCAACCGCAATAAACGCTCTGTGGTCTGCGATTTACGTACCGAGAACGGCCTGGCTGAAGCGCGCGCCCTCGCGCTGAGCGCCGACGTCGTGATCGAAAACTTTCGCCCCGGCGTCATGGAGCAGTACGGCCTCGACTACGCCAGTTTGACCGCGGAGCGCCCCGAGCTCGTCTACTGCTCGATCACCGGATTCGGCCGCGCTGGCGGCGCGGCGCTCCCCGGCTACGACCTGCTCGTGCAGGCGGTCGGCGGGCTGATGAGCGTGACCGGCTCGGCCGCCGAAGAACCGAGCAAGGTCGGGGTCGCCCTCGTCGATGTACTGACCGGGCAGAACGCGGTCGTCGGCATTCTCGCCGCACTGCGCTCGCGCGAGCAGACCGGCCTGGGCCAGCGAGTCGAGGTGAATCTGCTCTCGTCCTTACTCGCCGGGCTGGTCAACCAGGCCTCGAGCACCCTCGCCACCGGGGTCGCCCCGCAGCGCCTTGGCAACGCCCACCCGAGCATCGCGCCCTATGAAACGTTTCGAACCCTGGACGACCCGATCGCGATCGCGGTCGGCACCGACAAGCAGTTCACCGCGCTCGTGCAGGTGCTCGACCGCCCCGAGCTGGCACGCGACCGCCGGTTCGGCTGCAACGCCGACCGCCTCGCCCATCGCGCGGTGCTCAAAGAGCTGCTCGAAGCACGGCTCGCCACCCGTCCGGCCACGGAATGGACAGCACTGCTGGCGACCGCGCGCGTGCCGGCCGGCAAGGTGAATTCGATCGCCGAGGCGCTCGAACTGGCCACCGAACTCGGCCTCGCCCCGGTCGTGCCAGTGACCGATTCGAACCGGTCGCGGGTGAGCCAGCAGATCGCCAACCCGATCAGCCTCTCCGCGACCCCCGCACGGTACCGGCGCCCGCCGCCACTGCTCGGGGAACACAATGGTGCGACCTTTTTCTGACCATCAGCATCCGCTCTACTGAAGGAAGACGACTCATGACCACTCTCATTGACACCGAACTGACCGACGCTGCCGACCTCGTGGGCATCGATTCCCTGCTGACCGAGACCGAGATCACCCTGCGCAATGCGGTGCGGGCCTTCGTCAACACCACGATCAAACCGAACATCGCCGGGTGGTACGAGAACGCGTTCTTTCCGCTCGAGATCATTCCGCAGCTGGCCAGGCTCGGCCTGCTCGGCATGCACCTCACGGGCTACGGCTGCCCCGGGCGCAGCTCGGTCGAGTACGGCCTCGCTGCGCTCGAGCTCGAGGCCGGCGATTCTGGGCTGCGCACCTTCGTGAGCGTACAGGGGTCGCTCGCGATGAGCGCGATCCACAAGCACGGCTCCGAGGAGCAGAAAAACGAGTGGCTGCCGCGCATGGCCGCCGGTTCGGTGATCGGCTGCTTCGGGCTGACCGAGCCTTCGGCCGGCTCCGACCCGGCGAGCATGACCACTTTCGCGCGCCGCGACGGCACCGATTGGGTTCTCAACGGCACCAAGCGCTGGATTGGCCTGGCCTCGATCGCACAGGTCGCCATCATCTGGGCGATGACGGATGACGGAATCCGCGGCTTCGTCGTCCCCACCGATACCCCCGGATTCGTCGCCACGCCGATCGAGCAAAAGCTCTCGATGCGAGCCTCGATTCAGTGCGAGATTGAATTGACCGAGCTGCGCCTGCCCGACTCGGCGATGCTGCCCAAGGCGCGCGGTCTGCGCGGCCCGTTCGAGTGCCTGAACGAGGCCCGCTACGGCATCGTCTGGGGCGTCATGGGTGCGGCCCGCGACAGCTACCTTACGGCGCTGGCCTTCTCGCAGGAGCGGATGCAGTTCGGCAAGCCGCTCGCCGGCTACCAGCTGACCCAGCAGAAGCTCGTCAACATGGCGCTCGAAATCAACAAGGGCACGCTGCTCGCCCTGCAGCTCGGCCGGCTCAAGGACGCCGGCACGCTCGCTCCGCACCAGATCTCGGTCGGCAAGCTCAACAACTGCCGCGAAGCCATCGCCATTTGCCGGGAGGCCCGCGCCATGCTCGGCGGCAACGGCATCACGCTGGACTATTCCCCGATGCGCCACGCCAACAATCTCGAAAGCGTGCGCACCTACGAGGGCACCGACGAGGTACACACCCTCATTCTCGGCCAGCACATCACCGGCATCCCGGCCTTTCGCTAGAGTTTTGACAGTGTCTTCTCCCAATCCGACCCAGCGCCCGCCGACCGTTCCGGCATTCGTGCTCGCTGAGTTGCGGCGCCTGATCGCCGTCGGCGAGTTTGTTCCCGGGCAGCCACTGCGACAGGAGGATCTGGCCGAACGCCTCGGCGTCAGCCGGGTTCCGGTGCGGGAGGCCCTCAACACGCTCGAAACCGAGGGGCACGTCGTGCACGAGCCGCATCGCGGCTACCGGGTGACCGAGCTCTCGCTCGCCGACCTGCTCGAAGTGTACCGACTGCGGCAGCTGCTCGAGGCGGAGGCGGTGCGCGCCACGATCGCGCGCGGCGGCGAACACGTGCTCACCGCACTGCGCGCCACCGCCGTCGAGGTGGAGCGGGCTAATGCGGCCGGCGACCTGCTCGCCATGAACGAGGCCAACCGGCGGTTTCACTTCGTACTCGTGACGTCATCCGGGCTCCCCCGGCTGGAACGCATTCTGCGTGCGCTCTGGGATTCGACCGAAGCCTACCGCCGGCTCTACTACGAGCAGGCGGGCAACCGGGCCTTGGTCGAGCACGAGCATGCCGCCATCGTCGACGCCTTCGCCGCCGGGGACACCGAGCTCGTCATCGGCCTACTCGATGAGCATCGCGGCCACGCCACGACCGCCCTCGGCGCGCTGCTGGCCTGAGCTGCCAGGCCAGCGGATGCCGGTCAGACGACGCGGAACGCGAGCTCGCCGATCCCGTCGATTCCGGCGGTGACGTCGTCACCGGGCTCAATGCGGCCGACACCGGCGGGAGTCCCAGTGAAAATCAGGTCACCCGGACGCAGCGTGACGAAGCGGGACAGCGCGGCAATCACGTCGGGGACGGGCCAGATTTGGTCGGCGAGGTCCCCGTCCTGGCGGGTGTCACCGTCGACGTCGAGCCAAATGCGGGCCGCGGCCGGATGACCGATCGTGGCCGCGGCGACGAGCGGCGAGCACGGTCCGGAAAAGTCGAAGCCCTTGGAGAGGTCCCACGGGCGACGCACGGCCTTGGCTGCATCCTGCAGGTCGCGGCGGGTGAGGTCGACGCCGGCGGCGTAGCCGAAGACGTGACCGAGGGCATCCACTGCCGCGATGTCGGCGCCGCCAACGCCGATCGCGACAACGAGTTCCATCTCGAAGTGCAGGTTGTCGGTCTCGGGCGGGTAGGGCACCTCTTGCGCACCCACGCCGCGAGCGGGAATGCCCTCGGTCACGGCGAACACGGCGTCGGCCGGTTTGGCGAAGAAGAAGGGCGGCTCCCGATCGGGGTCATTGCCCATTTCTCGCGCATGGTCGGCGTAGTTGCGGCCGACGCAGTAGACCCGGTTCAGGTAGAACCGGTCGGCCGAGTCACTGATCGGCAGGCTGGTGGGTGTCGGCGGGGAGAACGGGGCCGGCAAGCCGGTCTCGGGGGTGCTGAGCGACATTTTCATCCTTTCGAGGGCAAAATCACTTGGTGCCCCTGCATACCTGCGGAGAACTTCACGGTCACGCGCGAACGCACCGTGCGGTGACCCAGTGATTTCGGGGGATGTGAGCAAAATCTCCGCAGTCCTGCCGGCACTCAGGCAAGGAGGGCCGCGATCACGAGCAGGGCGGGCATGGACAGGATCGTGGTGAGCAACACGGTGTCGCGGGTGACGACCATGGCCCGGTCGTAGCGCGAGGCGAAGTTGAAGATGTTCTGCGCGGTCGGCAGCGCCGACACGGCGACGACGGCGAACAATTCGGCACCGGCGAGGTCGAACACGAAGTGCCCGAACAGGTACGCGACGATCGGCATGAGCGCGACCTTGATCGCGGTCGCGGCGACGACCTGTTTGCGCCCGGTTCCGGCCTTCAGCAGGCGCTGGCCGTGCAGCGACATGCCAAACGACAGCAGCACCAGGGGAATGGCGGCGCCGCCGATCAGCTCGAACGGGGCGAGCACGGGTGTGGGCAGCGTGATGCCCAGCATCGCCACGAGCACACCGGCGAGCGAGGCGATAATCATCGGGTTGCGAATGGGCTGAGTCACGATCGACCGAAACGACGCTCGGCCCTGGGTGGCGAGGTCGAGAATGGCCAGAATGGTCGGGGCCAGAATGACCAGCTGCAGCAGCAGCACGGGAGCCACGTACTGCGCGCTGCCGAGCACGTAGATGGCTACCGGACGCCCGATATTGTTGGCGTTGACGTACGTCGCGGTCGATGCGCCGAGCACCGTCTCGGCCAGCGGTCGACGAAAAAACAAGCGAGCGGCGATGACATAGACGACGACACCGACCACGATGGTGCAGACAATGGCGAGCAGAAATTCAGAGAACAGCACGGTGACATCCGCGTGCGAGAGCACCGTGAACAGCAGCGCCGGAGTCGCCACAAAGAAGGCCATCCGATTGAGCACCCGGCCGGAGCCGACACCGACGATGCCGAACCGCTCAACAAAGTACCCGATCAGGATCACAAATCCGATAATCGAAAACCCGACCAGTACACCGCCCATTATGTTGAGCCTAGAGGTTTCGGACCGCGCACCAGGTCAAAACAGCCTCTACCGATTTTAGCCATCGCACGAGCCCGGTCTTTCGGGCGCACCGGACGTGGCGCTACGCTCGGGGCATGCCCAGACTCGATGTTCCCGGCGCTTCGCTCTACTACGAAACACTGGGCGACCCCGAATCTCCCGCCCTGCTGTTGCTGCACGCCGGCATTGCGACCCTACGCATGTGGGATCCGCAGGTCGCGGCTCTCTCGGCGCACCACTTCGTCATTCGCTTTGACGCCCGCGGTTTCGGCCAGACGACGACCGAGAATGTGGAATTCTCCAATCGAGCGGATGCCGCGGCACTGCTCGATCATCTCGGCGTCGCTCGCGCGACCCTCATCGGCTGCTCACGCGGTGGCACGATTGCGATCGACCTGGCCGTGGCCAGTCCCGAAAGGGTGGCGGGCCTGGTCACGATCGGCTCCGGCCCCAGCGGATTTCCCGAGGTGGAGCTCACCGAGCGGGAAGACGCCCTGTTCGACAAGCTCGATGCGGCCTTCACCGCCCGCCAGTGGCCCCGGCTGGCCCGGCTTGAGGTCACCCTGTGGGCGGTTGGGCCGACCCGTAAGCCGGCCGACGTCGACCCGGCCTTTCTCGCCCTGGCGCAAGAACTCAACCTGCGCAACGTCATCCACGCTACGGAGGCGCCGATCTCGATTCCGCTTGAGCCGCCCGCGCTCGACCGGGTCAGCGACATCGATGTTCCGGCGCTCGTCACCGTGGGCGAGCTCGACGTCACCTCAGCGCTGGCCCATTATGAATTTCTGCTGGAGATGCTGCCGCAATCAAGCGGATGCACGTTCCGCGGCACCGCGCACCTGCCGAGCGTGGAGCATCCGCTGGAATTTCAGCGTGTGCTGATCAGCTGGCTGGCGACTAACAGCCTCTGATCGGCACCGCTCCTTCACCGTCCCCGCTTGTGCACACCCGCCGCGTCGGCCCAGCCGGGGGTTTTCTCCGCCCGATAGCCTGTGCGGAAAACAGCCTGCGGTTCGCGTGCGGACCGGTCGGCCGTGCGGCGTGCGGTGTGCCTCGCGAATCAGAACGGTTTCGGGTTGGTGCCGTCGGTGTTCCAGCTGCCGTTCCAGTCGCTATTCCACGGATCGCTCCTCGGTTCGACTGGCGGCAGCGGTGCGGGCGGGTCCGGCGGTGGTGGGGCTGGCGTTTCGGTTTGCTGCAGGTGCGGACGGATGCGGGTGGCGGGGTCGGTGGCGTAGTGTTTGCCGGCGGGGCTGGTCCAGTGGACGGTGCCGTCGGGGTCGGCGACGGCTTTC
>NZ_SOHG01000054.1:0-30340 GCF_004403155.1 Cryobacterium sp. Hh7
CCTGTCTTCGGCTGCCGCCAACCCCGTTCCCGGCGCTGCTCCGCGCGCCACAGTCGCGTTCCGCGCGAGCGAACCGTCCGCTGAAGGCGACACGGACAGCACCAGCATCGATGGCAGCGACGGCCTCGCAGCTGCCGCCGACACTGACGGTGGCGACCAGGCCGAGAACCACACACCGGCAGAGCACTGCGAAGCCGACAAGCAGACCGACCAGCAGACCGACAGCCAGCACGGCCAGAACGCAGGCCGCGACGAGCAGACGGGAGCAAGCGATGGCCAGGTGCTCAGTCCTTGCCCGCAGGAACCCGGCGACATCCGCTCGATCGGTGAGAAGCAGGCCGGGATCCTCCGCGCGGTGTTCGAAGCGGCCGCTCGACAGCCGGGAACCCCGACGATGGGCGGCGCGGCACCAACGGTGCTGGTGCACATCCACATCGACGACCTCCTCGCCGGGCGCGGCGCCGGCTGGATCGACGGCATCGACGGCCCCCTCAGCGTCAAACAAGTCGACGAACTCGTCTGCGCCGGCGGGTATCAGCCCGTGTTGTTCGGCCACCAGGGTCAGGTTGTGCACCTCGGCACCACCAACCGATTCTTCACCAACAGCCAACGCCGAGCATTAGCAGCCCGTGACGGTGGCTGCGTCATCCCCGGCTGCACCGTGCCACCGCACCTCACGCAGGCTCACCACGTTATTCCCTGGAGTAAGGGCGGTCTGACAAATATCGACAACGCCGTTCTCATCTGCACCGCCGGCCATGCCAGCATCGAAACATCCGGATGGAACATCGACATGCGACACGGACGCCCCTGGGTCCGCGGCCCCCTCATCTTCGACCCCACCCAAACCTGGCGCCCCGCCGGCCAAAACCGCGCCGCCACCCCAGCCGAGAAACCCCACTGGGAAAAGTAAGCGCCACCGCGCTGGGCGCAACGCCCCGGTCGCGGTGTCCACTTTCTGCAAAGGTCAGTGGCGGAGCGAGATACCGTGCCCGATGCGACGAAACAGCAAGGCCGCGATGATCGCACCGCCCAAGAAGAACCCTGCACCCCACCAGTAAGCCACGGCATAGCCGTCAACAGCAGCCTGGGCGGCAAACGCGGCCGTTGCGGGCAGGTGATCGGCGACGTAGTGGGTGGCCGCAGGGGCGGCGAGGGTATTGAGCAACGCCGTTCCGAGGGAACCGCCGATCTGCTGGCTGGTGTTGACCATCGCCGAGGCGACCCCGGCGATGACGACGTTGATGTAGAGGTTCCAGCGCCAGGCATCCTGCTGACTGCCATCGCCCTTGGCAGCCAGCATCTTCAGGGTTGACGGCGTAGTGTCGACGGGTGCGACGTACTGACCAGACCCAGGAGCTCGAGACCGACGAGTGGCGGGGCCTCGCGCAGGTTCACGAGGAACGCGCCGACGCCTTCACTCGCGGCCGCCGAGAGCGCGCGGCAACCGGCCAGACACATCCGGTCGACGATTTTCTGTTCACCTACTATCCATTTCGTCCGGGCCTGCTGCGCCGCTGGCATCCCGGCGCCGGCGTGCTGCTCCAGGGCGCGGCCGATCTGCCCCGCGCAACGTGGAAGTGGTACCGCAGCACGGGCAGCGCCAGCCAAGTGGATGCCGCCGCCTTCTCCGCGAAAAATGAGCGCGTCATCCGCTTCATCGGAACACTCCTCACCGCGACCCGGCAGCGGCCAGCCCACTTCGGCTGTTTCGGACTGCACGAGTGGGCGATGGTCTACCGTCAGGGTGAGCACCGGCACGTCGCGCCGCTGCGCCTCGGCCAGAGCGACACCGACGCCGTCGTCGACGGCAACCGCGTGGCCTGCAGCCACTTCGATGCGTTTCGGTTCTTCACCCCGGCGGCCCTGCCGCTCAATCAGCTGCAACCGTCGCGGGAGAATCAGCCGACGTTGGAGCAGCCGGGCTGCCTGCACGCCGGCATGGACATCTACAAGTGGGTGATCAAGCTCGGCCCGCTGGTTCCCGGGGAGGTCCTGCTGGACGCCTTCGAGCTTGCGCGCGACATCCGCCAGCTCGACATGGAGGCCTCCCCCTACGACCTGAGCGCCTGGGGCTATGAGCCGGTAGCGGTCGAAACTGCCGCGGGCAAGGCCGAGTACGTGCGCCGGCAGCGCGGCTTCACCGAGCGCAGCAACCTGCTGCGCGACCGCGTGGTCGACCTACTCGGCTGACGCCGCCGCTGCTCCTCGGATGAGATCGGACTATCGCGCCTGATCGGGCATCGGCGGACGACACCGCAGCAGCGTCAGCTCACCGGTTATGGTGAGTTCACCGATGTTGTGTGGCGTGAGGATCGTGAGCCCCTGGGCGAGAACGACGTGGGAGCCGTTCGCCGCGGTGAGCTGCCCGCTCCCGGAGAGAATCACGAGAATGCTGAAGCCTTCCTCGAGCACGGTCTCCCCCGCTACCGACCTGTGTTCCGCACGAAAGTAGGATCCGGCCTGCGGCACCAGGGTGTGCCCGCCGGTGCCAGCGTGCACGAGGAGCGTTTCGAGCTCCGCCAATGACCACCCCTGACGGTCGGTCGCCTCCAAAGCTTTCGCGACACCAATCCCGAGGTGACCGTGCCGCGGTCCATCGATCGCAAAGCCTTTCCATTCCAGCAGCACGGACATGTCTTCGGGCTCCTGCACCTCAACGATAAAGACACCGGCACCGAACTGTGCATGGTGGTCACGGCCCAACCAACCGACCGGGTCGCCGAGAACAGCGTCGCGGAGTCGTTCCCCGGTCGGAAGCTCTGTCAGCCCAATGTCCTTCTCACCGAAAATCGTCGTGGTCGATGCAACCCAATCTTCGGGAACATGATCAATGCTTCCCTCCTCGTGCCGGAAGGCGCGAATTTTGGGCCCACCGGCGTAGAACCGGTTCGCTGGCTGGTTGCTCGGCAGGAGCACCGGTCGCTCAGGTGCCGCCGTCATCGCGCGGTCGGGTTGGGGGTCACGATGGATTTCAGAACACCCGGTTGTGTCGTCGAACGGAGGGCAGCTTCAACCTGGTCGAGGTCGAAATGGCCGGTGACGAGGGAATCCAGATCAACGAGGCCCCGACTCACCAAGTCGATGGCCGTCGGCCAGGTGTTGGCGTACCGAAAGATGCCCGTGACGATGAGTTCACGGTTCTGGATGACGGAAATCGGCAGGGCAATCTCCCCCGCGCCCATTCCCACGAGCACGACGACTCCCCCCGGCGCGAACGGCTCGCAGGCCCGATTGCACGGCGCTCGCTGCACCCGAGGCATCCACAAATACGTCCACCGCGAGTCCCAGCGTCGCGATGTCTTCAACGAGCGGGTCGCTTGCCCGGGTCGCACCAAAGAGCAGCGCTTGCGCTCGGCGTGCGGGGCTCACATCCGAGATGATGATCTCGCTGGCCCCATAGGCACGAGCGACCTGCGCGGTGATGATGCCGATCGGACCGGCACCGGTGATGAGAACACTGGTACCGATGGTCATGCCGCCCTTTTGGGCGGTGGCGATCGCTACCGACAGGGGCTCAAGAATGGACACACGTTCACCCACCCGTTCCGGGTCGATGGCTCGCTCGACGGCAACGATTCGACCGCCCGATTCGTGTCCGAGGACGAGGGGCTCATCAACGATCCAGTCGCCAAGACGACCATCATGCCAGAAATGAACGTCGGATCCGCAGACGCCGATCGCGCCACCGAACGGATGCCCCCCGCTGCGATCGCGCGTCTGCACGGCCATCTGGAGAAAATGCGACTGTCCGCAGCCGACCTCTCGGCGTTCGTCGAAGCTGATCTCCAGTTTCATCTGGAACTGGCGCAGAGCACCGACAACACGGTACTTCTGGATCTGCTGCAGAGCATCCGCTCGCTCCTGCGTGTCTGGTCGGACCGGTCTGTTCAAGACGACGAGCACGCAAGATTGGCCATTGTGGAACACATCGCCGTCTATGAGGCTATCGCCGCGGGTGATTCCGAAGCGGCCGCCACCGCAATGGTGACGCATATGCGTACCGCAGGTGCTCGCCTGGCTGGACCGACCGAACCTCCTGCCACTGGGCCACTTGGGAGTTGAGCCACCGCAGGTGCTGCCATCCTGCCTGCTGCCGCTTCCGGCACTGCCTCTCTTTCAGAGTGCGGCTGCCAGCGTCTTCTCAGGTTTTGCCGCGACGGCGAGTGGATGCCGCTCGTCGCGGCGATCTGCGCTCGCAACATGAGCGTGCCGTACGGTTCACGGCCCCCGTTGTGGGGGAGTCGACCAAACCCGGATCGCCGGGGCTCCGGACCATCTGTGCGGCCCGAAAACAACTCGAGGCTGGAACAGAACAACGATTAGGAGCTCTCATGAATACGATCACGAAGCACACGAACGTTCGCAAGATCACGGCGCTGGGAATCACCGGCGCTGCGGCATCCGCTCTCATCATCGGTGGTTTCGTCGCTCCCGCGCAGGCCTTCACCGGCGACAGCACGAGCACCACGACGAGCACCAGCACCGACAACTCCTCCGAACAGAACCGCCTGGACATCATCGGTGACCTGTTCAACTTCTCCGGCAACGAGGCGACCGGCAACGGTGTGCTCGGCAACGACGCCTCCGTCGGCGGCGTCGGCAACGGTGGCACCTTGAACGGTGGCGTCGTCAACGGCCCCCTCATTGACGACTCGCTCACGAACGACATCGGCGATGTCGCCTCGGGCAACGAGGTCGGCAATGACGCATCCGTCGGGAACGGCACCGACGTGGTCGCACCGATCGAGGCTCCGGTCGACGCCGGTAACGGCACCGACATCGATGGCGTTGATGGCGGCGACATCGACAGCGGTGACATCGACGGCTCGGTCGACTCGATCGTCAACGACGTTCTCGGCGATCTCGGACTCGGCCGCTAACCAAACCGCTTAGCAGCCAGGGCGTCTCCCCTTCGGGAGGCGCCCTTCCTGGCTTTCAGTCGCGCGGGTACGACTCGATGACCTCGCGCATGCGCGGCAGCCCGAACTGGTCGGCGATGGCGACGCCACTGTGTGTGCCGAGGCGAGGGTCGGCATCCGCTTCGAGGAGCAACTTCAGAATCGCCTCATTGTTGCGAAAGACCGCACACGAGATGGCGGTTTGACCCATCGCATTAATTGCGGATGCGTCCGCCCCGCGGCGCAGCAGGTCCGCGACGGTCTCGGGGTGCTGCTGATAGGCCGCGACGATCAACAGCGTGTCTCCGCGCGGGTTGACCATATTGATGGGTACCCCGGCGTCGAGCATTTCACCCAGCGGACCGGTCAAGCCGTCGCGGGCGAGGTCGAAAACGCCCGCGATGACCTGCGGGCTGGGCCCGGATGTGTTCTCGTTCACTGAGTGCTCCCGCTCGCTAAAATGTGTTTCCAGCGTAACCGGCGGCTGCCCTCGAGCGTGAAAAAGTCACGATTCAGCCACCAACACCGGCCACGCTGACGGCGTGGGGCGTCGTCATCGTGCAATCCCCCCTGCTCCCGGTCAGCTGACCATCCCCGCGAGCAGGCCGAATAGTCTCCGCGCAGGGCTGAGGGTAGGGCAGCGCGGGCGACCCTGGGAAACCGGCGCCGCGGCATCCGTGGTGAAATGGGGGAATGTCGCACCGAACCGCCCCCGAGCACCTTTTCGTTCTGTCGCCGGACGGCGTGCAGCTCGCCACCTACGAGCTCGGCGACCCGGAGCACCCGACCGTGTTCGTCGTGCACGGCTTCGCCTCGAGTGCGATCGCCAACTGGCACGCCACGGGATGGACCCGTGACCTGACCCGGGCTGGCTTTCACGTGATCGGCATCGACCAGCGCGGCCACGGCGCCAGCGACAAGCCGCACTCCCCCGACGCGTACACGATGGAGCTGCTCGTCGCCGACGTCGAAGCCGTACTCGACGCGTACCTGCTCACCGAGGTGCGCTACGTCGGCTACTCACTCGGTGCACGGGTCGGCTGGCAGGCCGCCCGCGATCTCGGCGGCCGCATCACGCACGCCGTTCTTGGCGGAATCCCCGACGGTGACCCGCTCAAACGCTTTCAAATAGCGGATGCCCGCGCCCACCTCGAACACGGAGCCGACGTCACCGACCGGCTCACCGGCGCCTACCTCACGATGGCGAAGGCGTTGCCGGGCAACGATCTCGCGGCCCTCGTCGCCCTGGTCGAGGGTATGCGCGGCGGCCCGCAGCCCGGCGCTGCGAACGCCCCAGAGCAGCCCCTGCTGTTCGCGACCGGAAGCGAAGACAGCATTCTGGATGCATCGCGCGCGCTGGCCGAGGTGACGCCGAACGGTGGCTTCTTTGAGATTCCGGGCCGCAATCACTTCAACGCGCCAACGTCACGCGCCTTTCGCGAGGCGGCAATCGCGTTCCTGAAGGCTTAGGCCCTAGCCGAACGAGACGGTTCCATCGTCGTCGACGTGCCAGCTGGGGTTGTGCGCGATCTCCCAGATGACGCCGTTCGGGTCGGCGACGTGGCCGTGGAAGATGCCGCCGAACGCGCCGTCCTGAGCGGGCTTGAGTACGGTACCGCCGGCGACCGCCATCGCCGCAACCGTTGTGGTGACTTCGTCCCGGCTGTCGAGGTTGTGCGAGAGGGTGACGCCGGTCGCGCCGGTGGTCGTGTGTTCGCGTTGCAGGTCTGCGTCGAATTTCTCGGCATCGAAGAGCCCAAGCATCAGGCCGGGTCCGACCTGGAAGAACACGATCTCACCGGGAACGTCCACGAGCGGCGTCCAGCCGAGGCCGTCGCGATAAAACGTGCGTACGGCCTCGAGGCCGCTCGTGGCCAGGGTAATGAAGTTCACGCGTTGTTCCATGGGTCCAGTCTCACAGAGGCGCCCGTGCTGTGAACTAGCCCCGGGGTGACCGCCGTCCACCGTTTCCAGACCGGTCCGATACCGAGCCTATTGGCCGCGGTCCGGATGGCCCAGACGAGCAGACGTCGGCGGAAGAAAGCGGATGCTGCGGCCCCGGGCATCCGCTTTAAGGGTCGTCGACGAGCCTTTACACCGGGGGCCCTGTCTTCGACTACCGTTGGTACTATGACCGCACCAGACACCACAGCGCAGAACGAGGCAGAAACTGCCACTGCAACCAAGACATTTGCCGATCTCGGACTCAATGACGCCATGCTCAAGGCGCTCAAAGCCGTCGGCTACGAAACCCCTTCGGCCATTCAGGCCGCCACTATTCCCCCGCTGCTGGAGGGCCGCGACGTTGTCGGACTCGCCCAGACCGGCACCGGCAAGACGGCCGCGTTCGCGCTGCCGATTCTGAACCGGCTCGACCTGTCCCAGAAGAACCCGCAGGCCCTCGTGCTTGCGCCCACGCGTGAGCTCGCGCTGCAGGTCTGTGAGGCGTTCGAGAAGTACGCCGCCCACATGCGCGGCGTGCACGTGCTGCCGGTCTACGGCGGACAGGGCTACGGCCAGCAGCTGTCGGCCCTGCGCCGTGGGGTGCACATCGTCGTCGGTACTCCCGGTCGCATCATGGACCACCTCGCCAAGGGCACCCTCGACCTCTCGGAGCTGAAGTTTTTGGTGCTCGATGAGGCCGACGAGATGCTGAACATGGGCTTCGTCGAGGACATCGAGACGATTCTCGCCGATACCCCGGACGACAAGCAGGTCGCACTGTTCTCGGCCACGATGCCGGCTCAGATTCGCCGCATCTCCAAGAAGTACCTGCACGATCCCGAAGAGATCACGGTCAAGAGCAAGACCACGACCAGCGCGAACACCACCCAGCGCTACCTGATGGTGTCGTACCCGCAGAAGCTCGATGCGCTCACCCGCATTCTCGAGGTCGAGAACTTCGAGGGCATGATCATCTTCGCCCGCACCAAGAACGAGACCGAGTTGCTGGCCGAGAAGCTGCGTGCGCGCGGTTATTCCGCCATGGCGATCAACGGTGACGTGCAGCAGGTGCAGCGCGAACGCACCATCAACCAGCTCAAGAGCGGCAAGCTCGACATTCTCGTCGCAACGGATGTCGCCGCTCGCGGCCTCGACGTCGAGCGCATCAGCCACGTGGTCAACTACGACATTCCGATCGACACCGAGTCGTATGTGCACCGCATCGGCCGTACCGGCCGTGCGGGCCGCTCGGGCGCAGCGATCAGCTTCGTCACGCCGCGCGAACGTCGCCTGCTCTCCGCGATCGAGAAGGCCACCCGCCAGCCGCTGACCCAGATGCAGCTGCCGAGCGTTGAGGACGTCAACGTGACGCGCCTGACGCGCTTCGATGACGCCATCACCGCGGCGCTCGACGAGACCGACCGGATCAGCAAGTTCCGCGACATCATCGCGCACTACGTGTCGCACCACGACGTGCCCGAGGTCGATGTGGCTGCGGCCCTCGCCGTGGTCGGACAGGGTGAGACGCCCCTGCTGCTCTCAGCCGAGGATGTTCGCGCCCAGCAGCGCCTCGAACGCGATGAGCGGGTCGAACGTTCCGAGCAGCGCGGCGATCGTCCGGAGCGCGGCGGCCGGTCGGACCGACCCGACCGCTCAGACCGTTTTGGTCGCGACGACCGTGGCAGCCGGGACGATCGGGGCAGCTACGGCGCCCGCGACGATCGTCCGGTGCGCAGCGAACGCCCGATTCGCTCCAGCGGCAAGCCGATGGCCCAGTACCGCATCGAGGTCGGCAAGCGTCACAAGGTGGAGCCGCGTCAGATCGTCGGCGCCCTCGCCAACGAGGGTGGCCTGAGCCGCGACGACTTCGGCCACATTAAGATTCTGCCGGAGTTCTCCCTGGTCGAACTTCCCGCTGACCTCGCGGGCGACGTGTTCTCCAAGCTGGAGAACACCCGCATCAGCGGCAAGCTGATCGAGCTGCGTGCCGACAAGGGCGGAGCCTCACGCTCCGCCGAGCAGGCCGACCGCCCGCCGCGCGCTCCGCGCCGCGAGTACTAGAGTCTGAATTCGAAAGCCCCCTCACCGTTCGCGGCGAGGGGGCTTTCGCGCTGTCAGGCCCGCGATACGTCGATGAGCACCTTTCCGGTGACCCCGCTTTCGACGAGGGCGTGGGCATCCGCGGTGTGGGCCAGTTCGAAGCGGTGCAGCGGCAGTCCCGCATCCGATCCGACGGGCAAAGCGCCGTCAACAAGGGCTTCATTGATGGCGGCAGCGGCCTGCTGCACGACCTCGATGCCCACTGTGTAGAGCAGTACGAACTGGTAGCGCACGTTGAGACTGAAGTGTTTACGCACGTCGAGGGTCATCTGGTCGCCGCCGTTGTTGGCGTAGACGGCGATCGATCCGCGGTTACGGATGACCGCCAGGTCGAGTTCGGAGTTCTGGGCCGGGGCTACCTCGACGATGAGGTCGACGCCGTCGGGTGCGATGGCTCGGATTTCAGCGGCGACATCGGGGGCGGTGTAGGTAAGCACATGGTGTGCGCCGGCTGCCGCCGCGAGCGCTGCCTTGGGCGGCCCGCTCACCGTCGTGATCACGGTCGCTCCTGCCCAGCGGGCGAGCTGGATGGCGGCATGGCCCACGGCGCCTGCACCACCCGCGACGAGCACGATCCTGCCGTCGAGCGCGCCGGGATGCAGCCGCCGCGGTCCATCCTCGGCGACAGTAAGCGCCCGGTAAGCGGTGATCGCTGGCACACCAAGGCACGCGCCCTGGTCAAAACTCGCCGAGGAGGGCAGCAGAAAGACGCGTTCTGCCGGGAGTACGGCGTATTCCTGGGCGGTTCCGCCGGCGGCCCGCTGGTAGGCGGCGAGGGCGAGCCAGACGCGATCGCCGACGGCCACATTCGAGACACCGGAGCCGACCGCGTCGACGAGCCCGGAACCGTCCTGGTTCGGGACCACGTCAGGGAACGCGAGGGATTCCCCCGGGCGCGCGCCACGGCGCGACTTCCAGTCGGTCGGATTCACCCCGCCCACCGCGATTCGCACGCGCACTTCGCCGGCTCCGGGCTCACTCACCGGCCGATCAACCAAGTGGAGCACGGACGGGTCACCGGTTTCGCTATACACAATCGTCTTCATGTGAAACCCAACGCTTGAGGCGCAGGAATGTTTCCCTAAAGCGCGGTTCGTTCGATTGTGGCTTCCAGGTTGGTGCGAATAGTGCTCATGGTCTCACTGAACGCCTGGTCGATATCAATGTCGAGCTTGCTGGCCAGCACGAAGGTCCACCAGAGCGATTCCGCCAGCTTGTGTTTCAGTTCGGCGGTCGCGTCGCCGTCGATCGGCCAGGTTCCGTCGTGGGCGAGCAGCAGGCGGCCGATGTAGCCGACATCGTTGGTGTATCCGATCGCCATTTCGTTCAGCGACCAGGTCTTGCCGTTGAATTGCTGTTCGAGAATTTCGTACAGGGCGCGCACGCTCAGGGCCTCGGTGCTCGCGGCGGTCAGGCCGGTGTCGGGGGTGTTCGTCGGGCTGTGCGTCGGGCTGTTCGTCATCGTGCGGCTTTCTGGTGGGCTGTCCAACGTTACGCGACGCTGCTGCGCGAGTACCGACATCCGTCAGCATCGGCCAACCAGGAAGCGCCCTCTAGCTGCCAACGACCGACGTGCTGCAAGTCAGCGCGAACGGGCGCGGCGGCGCTCGCGCCAGGTCATGGCGGCGAGCGCCGCTGCCTCCTGCTCGCGCTGCTGCCGGGCTGCCTCGCTGCGGACGGCGCGGCGCTCCCGCCAGAGCGACAGCTGTTCGGCCACATCGCGGGTGGGCGTGACCACCGGCGGCCCGCCCTGCAACTGCCGCCGTGCGGCCACGACGCGACTGTTGAAATCGTTGAGAATCTCGGTCACCGCAGCCTCGGACTGTGCGCCATCCAGCCGGGCGTCGAGCTCGGTGTTCTCGGCGCGCAGGGTGAGGGCGGGCGGCCCGAGCCCGGTGATCTTCTCGCTCTCGATCTTCTGGCGGATCCACCAGTCCGGGTCGTAGCCGCGGTCGAGGTTGGTGAGCGGCTTGCCGGCCCCGGGCAGGTTGTCGAACTCTCCGCGGCGAATGGCCTGTTGAATGGCCATTTCAACGTACTGGGCGCGGGCTTCCATCATGGATTGCCCTGTCGTGTTCTGCTCGGGCTGGTTCTCCGACGACGCAGGCCTGTCTGCCGGCTCGGGCGGCAGCATCCGCTCAATTTGGTATCTGGCCACATTCAACCGTGCGTCGCTGCGGTCTTTCTTCCCCGTCATGAGGTCGCCGGGGCGGCCAGCGAACGGCGCATGCTGAAGTTGGTCAGGCGCACGCCGGCGAGCACGGGGTATCGCTGCTCCAGAACGACAAAGCCAAACCGTTCGAAGATGGGCCTCGCGATGAGACTGGCGTTGGTCGACAGCTCGGCGAGACCCAGCTCACCGGCCCGTTCGAGTGCGCTGGCCAGCAGCGCCGAAGCGACGCCACGCCGACCGAAATCGGGATGAACGAAGAGCATGTCAATGTAACCCTGGTCGTCGAGATCAGTGAATCCAATGACGTGGTCGTCGCTGGTCGCAACCACCGTCGAGGTCCGTGCTCGTTTGGCGGTCCAGGCGAAGATATCCATGTCGTGCGGAGCCCACGCGGCGATTTGTTCGGGCGTGTATTCGCTGCTGGCGGTGACTCGAATGGCACGCAGGAACACGTCGCGGGTCGCCTCTCCGTCGAGCACCGTGAACGGGCGAATGAACATGGCACCGAGACTACCAAAAGGGTGCAGCCTGCTGCTCAGACCATCCTGAGGTAGCCCTGCGCGAGCTGGCGCTCGGTCCCCGCGGAGGTTTTCGCTTGGTGCCCCCAAGCAGATTCCGCCCCATTCGCTCGCAGTCTCCGCAGTTGCGGCGGGCGAATCGAGACGGGCGGCTCAGAGCCAGCGCGGGGCGGGGCGAACCTTGGGTCTGCCAGCGCTCGCGGCCGGGAACGCGTGGCGCTGCCGTTTGCTGCATTCGAGCCACCGAAATGATCAGACCGCTGGTGCGCTCATCTTCGGAAATAACGAGGTCCCCCACCGCGGGCGGCCCGCTGGTCACGTCCGCCCGGATCGGCGCCAGGGCTCGTGCGACGGCCAGCTGGGCGGCCTCCTTCGCGTCGTGCGCGGGATTGCGCGCCGTGCGCTCCCCCGAGTGCCCGAGTGAAAGAGCCATGCGTTTCCAAACGGCGTTGTGTCCCTGAATCGGCCCGACCAGCGCGTGGGCGATCTCGTGCAGCAGGGCCTGGGTGACCTCATCTTTCTCGGCAGAGCGAGCGAAGGTTTCGCCCAGCCGGATTGTGCGAGTGAGGTGGTTACAGAGCGCGAGGCGCTGGGTGGCCCGGTCGAACGTGAACGTCCAGCCCATGTCCCGAAGGCCGTGGGTCGCCATCAGGGCGAGTGCGGTCTCCCGCGCAGTGGTCAGATTCATGCGACATCCGCTACGTGGGGTACGGCATCATCGGGCAACGGCATCCGTCCTTTCTCTCAGCGGAACTTGTCCTCTTTAACCCCGATCGTGGAGGATTTGTGGTGCGTCGCGCCGAGGTGCCAACAAACGCCCCTTGGCCCATTCCCGTTCCACGTGAGGTGCCAACAAACGCCCCTTCAGAGCTCGCCAAGGGGCTTTTCTTGGCCCCTCACATGTGCAGTGCGGCTGCCATGGGGCCATTGTTGGCACCTCTCGGGCGAGGTGCCAACAAACGCTCCATGGCATTGCCGAGCTGACAAATCCTGCCGAGGAATCAAGCGCACCGACGCGGCCCTGACCTGGCGGAGCCGCAAAGCGAGCCGACTGATACGTTGCAAGCATGAGTGAAACGACCGCGCCGAACTCTGCGACGCTCCCCCACGGTTGGCTGCGACTCGACCGGGCAGGCTGGTGGGGCACCTTCGCTACCACCCCATGGACCGGCGTTCTCGCGGTCATCGCGCCGCTTCAGCTCGGGAACGCGATCACTCAAATCCTCGACATTTCGCCCTGGTGGGGATTTCTGATTGCCGTCGGGGCGTTCCTGCCCGTGTTCTTCGTGCTGTATCTCGTGCAGCGACTGCGCTACCCGCAGCCCTGGGTGAACTTCGACACCGACGAGCTGCGTTCGGGTCGCCGCGTCGTGCCGCTGGCCGACATCACTTGGGCCCGCCTCGATCTGTTCGACCTCAAGCGCTCGCACACCCGCATGCTCACACTCCGGTTCGGCGCCGCCGGCGGCCCGCGGGCATCCGTTCGTCTGCGCGGTCGCAAGGGGCAGACCCCCTCCGCCGCGGTCACCGCGGTCGTCGCCGATATTGTGCGGCGATCGTCGATAGTCGTGCCGCAGTCGCCCAATGACCCCACCGGGCGCTTCGCCCGCTACAACTTTCCCGGGTCGCTCAACCGGGAGGACGCCCTCGAGGTCGTGCTGAACCCGCCAACAATGGACGATCCGGCGCCGGTGCAACTCATGTGACTGCGCTATCGCACTGGTGTGCAGGCGGTTGCGGAACGCTGAGTGATAGGGCGGGGCCAGATCGTATAGGACACAGCCCAGAACAACTCAACGCCGCAGATCAGCAGCAGGATTCGATACCAGCCTTGCAACTCTGATGTCTGCGTGGCGTTGCCGACCAACCAAACCAAGCCCACCAGTACGAGGGCAGAAATCGCCGCAGCGAGAAGGGTGCGTGCCATGTCCTTCCAACACGCCAGGGTGTAATCCGCCCCTGAAAGCCGAATAGGCGCCGGACCATCGGCAAACCGATGGGCAAAGTGGATGTCAGCCCAGCGGATCATCTGATGGCCGTACGCGACCGAGAAGCCGACATAGACTGCGGCCAGTCCATGAGCCCACTCCGCCTCGGCCCCCGACCGAAGATGCACGGCGGTCGTGATCAGGAGCACGAGGTCGATGACGGGAGCCATCGAGGGCAGGGCGAGACCGAAGCGGGGCGATTTGAGAATGTAGTGGGCGAACAATCCAAGCACGATGACAGCCCAGAACCCAATTTCACAGACGACCATAATTCCCGGGATCATGACCTACTCCGTTCCAAGGCTTCGCTAGTTTGTACTGCGTTGATCATTCCTCCATGGTTGCGGCGGCCCCGCCCGGGCGGATCGGCCCCGGGGTCTTCGTCGTCTCCACTTTTAGTTGCAGGCGAAGCAGACCACGGGTGGAGGCCGGGCTGGAAGCACGACCGTACGCTGGGGAGAATGATCCCCCGGCCCCCTCCCACCGAAACCAACGCAATCGACTCCGCACAGGCTCCGCGACTGCGGCCCTGGTCGCGCATCTGGCGGTACCTCGCGACCGCCCTGGCTTCCTTTGTCATCCTGGTTCTGGTGTTCGCCGACTATTCGGGGGCATTCTCCGACGCCCAGGTGTCGGAAGATCTGCTCGGCGGTCTGATCCTTCTGGACTTCGTCCTCGGCGCGGTCGCGCTGTGCCTGCTCCCGCTGCGTCGCCGGCACCCGGTATTGATCGCCGCCGTGACCGCTGCGCTGTCGGCCGTGTCGGCGTCCTCGTTCGCGGCAGCCATCTGGGCTGCCATTTCGATGAGCACCCGGCGCCGCTGGAAAGGCGTCATTGTCGTCGGCGTAATCTGGGGCCTGGCCACCGTCTTCTACGAGATGATCGTGCGGGCCAGCCTGGCCGATCTCACTCTCTATCCGGCGCCGTGGGCATCCGGTGGTCTGGCGATCGCCATCTACGCCATTTGCGTGGCCACCGGGTTCTACATCGGAGCGCGCCGCGACCTGCTGGCCACCCTCCGCGAGCGTGCCCTAAACGCCGAACGAGAGCAGACACTTCGCGCCGCGTCAGCCCGCGACGCCGAGCGCACCCGCATCGCACGCGAAATGCACGACGTACTCGCGCACCGCATCTCCCTCGTCGCCCTGCACGCTGGCGCATTGACGTATCGAACGGACCTCACGCGGGAGGAGACGGCGCAGGCAGCCGGCATCATCCAGGACAACGCCCACCTCGCCCTGACCGAGCTGCGGCAGGTGCTCGGCGTGTTGCGCGGCGGGCAAGCCACTACTGGGGCGGGGCGCCCCGAACCGGCCCAGCCGACGCTGGCTGACCTTCCTGCACTGCTGGCCGAGGCGCGCGCGGCTGGCACAACGGTGACACTCGATGAAACGGATGCCCCCGGTTCGGCCGGGTCAGACCAGGTAACGCCGGGGCCGTCTCAAACCGTGTCCCGCACCGCCTATCGCTTCGTGCAGGAGGCACTCACCAACTCGCGCAAACACGCGCCGGGTCAGCCGGTCGCCCTACGGCTCGAGCGCATCGAAGACCTGCTGCACCTCGAAGTGCGCAATGAGGTCGCCACCCCCAGCATTCGGTCACGCTGGACCGACGCAACCGGGAGCGGCGTCGGCCTGATCGGTTTGCAGGAACGCGCCGAACTCGCTGGCGGCCGGATAAGGCACGGCATCGAACCGGATGGCTCGTTTCTTCTGCAAGCATGGTTGCCATGGACCTGACCGTGCGTGTTGTGCTCGCCGACGACGACGCCTTGGTGCGAACCGGCCTGCGCCTGATCCTCGGCGGAGACCCGGCGATCGAGATCGTCGGGGAGGCCGGCGACGGGCTCGCGGCGCTGGAACTCATCGGCCGCGCGGCGCCCGACGTGGTGCTCATGGATATCCGTATGCCGCGAATGGATGGTCTTGCGGCCACCCGCGCCCTGCAGGAGCGCGGCGATCCGGCCAGGGTGATCGTGCTGACGACCTTCGACACGGACGATATGGTGCTCACCGCGCTACGGCACGGTGCAGCGGGTTTTCTTCTGAAGGACACGCCACCGGCCGAGCTCGTCGCCGCCATACGCCGGGTAGCAAACGGGGACCCGATGCTTTCCCCGAGCGTCACTGCACAGCTCATCGCGAGGGTGATTCGTGCGCCGGACGACCGGCAGCAGCGCGCCCAAGCCTTGCTCGGTCGACTCACCGAACGCGAAACCGAGGTGGCGATCGCGATCGGGCGTGGGCTGTCCAATGCCGAGATCGCCGCCGAGCTGTTCATGGGCGTCGCGACGGTTAAGACCCACGTCGGTCATCTGTTCACAAAATTGGACGCGGCCAACCGGGTGCACATCGCCAGGTGCATCCACGACGCCGGTCTCGCCTGACGCCAGCCGTCCCGGCCGCAAGTCGGATCGAATGGCATGGTCATGCCGGGACGTCGACCCATTCGTGGCCGACCGACTCGAGTTCGGCGCTTCCGGCCATCACCCCCGCCACGACCGCGGCGAGCCGTTCGGGGTCATCATCGGCCAGCCGGAGCACCGCTTCGCGACCGTAGTCTGTGCCGAGCACGAGCACGCCCCGCTGGCGCAGTTCGGCCTCGATACGACCGGCATCCGCGTGGGACAGCGCGAGCGTGAACAGTTCACGGCGATCACGCCCCACGACGAGCCCCCGGGAGTGCGCCGAGTCGATCGTGGTCAGCACGGCCTCGGAGTAGGCGCGCACGAGACCGCCGGCACCGAGCAGGGTGCCGCCGAAATAGCGCGTGACAACGGCCACACAGTCGACGAAGCCACGCCCCGCCAGTGCCTCCAGCATGGGCCGGCCCGCCGTTCCCGACGGCTCACCGTCATCATTCGAGCGGCGTACCTGGTCGGGAGCACCGCCCGGCCCGAGGACGAACGCCGAGCAGTGATGTCGCGCCTTCCAGTGCTCCGAGCGGGCTTCTTCGACGGCAGCATGCGCGGCATCCTCGGTTTCGGTGCGCACCAGACGGCACAGGAACCGGGACCGTTTGACCTCGATCTCGCTGTCAATGCGGCTGCCGACGCCGCCGCGCAGGGTGAGATCGGACATGAGTCCAGTCTCCCTCATGACCGGTAGGGTTCCGAGCGTCACCTCGTCGCGTTCGACGGCTAACGACTCAGTGAGTGGATGCCGCGGCCGTCGCCTCCCCGGAGGCGGCGGCCGCGGTGTCGTGATGGAGCGGCGCTATTGATGGCAGGGCCTCGGCGCGCTCGGACCGCACCGCAGCGATTCCACCGAGGATCAGCAGCCCGCCGAGTAACTGCAGCGGGCTGAGCTGCTCGCCGAGCAGCAGCCACGCAAACAGCGAGGCGAAGACGACCTCGAGCAGTCCGACGAAGGACGCGAGCCGGGAGCCGAGCACGCCGGCCGCAGTGATTCCGGTGCTATACGCGACGGCGGTGCTGACGAGCACGAGCAGCACCAGCGGCACCCACCACGGCGCCAGCGCGCCGAACAGCGGCAGGTCGCCAAAGGTTGCCATGATCGGCAGCAAGCCGGTAACCCCGAGCAGACCGAGAATGAAGCCGCCAACGATCAAGCCAAAGGCCGCGAGCGCGACGGCCGGCAGGTCGCGGTCCGGGCGCGCGGCAATGAAGAAGTAGGCGGCGCAGCCAATCGCGGCGAGAAACGCGAAGGTCAGGCCGATCGGATCGACCGCCTGGATCGCTCCGGGGCCGATCACCAGCACAAGGCCGCCGACTGCGAGGGCCGAGCCGAGGAACACGGCCGGGCGGGGCATCCGCTTGGAAACGGCCCAGGCGACGCCGACCAGAATGAGCGGGGCCAGAAATTCGATGAGCAGCGCGGTCGAGACCGGGATGGTCGAAATGGCGGCGAAGTAAGCGAGTTGGGTGCATGCCACGCCGACGACGCCCATGCCGAGTACCCTCCAACGCCCGAGCCATAGGGCGGCCCAGCGCCCCCGCAAAGCCATGACGGCCAGGGGCAGCAGCACGAGTCCGGCGGTGAAGGCGCGAACCGTGACGGCGGCGGCCGGCGACCATCCGGCCTCGAGCAGGGGCTTGACGAGCGCGCCGGAGGTGCCGAACGAGACGGCCGAGAGCACCGCGACGGCGAGGCCGCCGGGGATCGACGTCAGCTTCACGGAGGCGCCCTTCTGTCATGGTCTAAACTGCTTTACACCACTGACAGTACGACCGAGTGCATTAGGAGTCAACTTGCATTTTGCCCCTGACACCGAGGAGGCTCTCGAGTTCGTGGTCATGCTCTGCGATACCGACGCAGGGGCCTCCCGCAGCGGTCGAGACGAGCTCGAAACGCTCGCCGATCTCGCCGCGCTGCTCGCCCCGATTCCGTTCACCGGGCGCATCGACGGGGATGACGCCGAACTGCGCGATGTACGGCAGACTCGAGCCCTACTCCGTCGGGTGTGGACCCTGGGCCGCGACGACGCGGTGATCGAGGTCAATCGCATGCTGCGCGAGGCTCGCGCGCTCCCCCAGCTCGCGCGTCACGATGTGTCGGACTGGCATCTGCACGCGACCGTGCCCGAAGCACCGCTCGGCGAGCGCATGCGCGTCGAGGCGGCGCTGGCGTTGATCGATGTGATCCGCAGCGACGAAATGGGTCGCTTGCGCATCTGCGAAGCGGATGCCTGCACCGGCCTGGTTCTCGACCTGTCCCGCAACGGGTCCAAGCGTTTCTGCAGTGTGCGCTGCGGCAACCGCATGAACATGATCGCCTTCCGCGAGCGTCAGTCCGCCGAAAAGTAGCTGCGAGGGTGATTAGGCTTGAATCTTTCCCCCATTGAGAAAGTGACTCTCATGACTGATCTCAGCACGGTATCCAGTTCCGACGAAGCGCATCTGCACCACGCGATCGAAGTCGCCCGCGCCTCCCGTGAAGTGGGCAACCACCCCTTCGGAGCGATCCTCGTCACGAGCGAAGACATCATCATCGAGGGTCAGAACACCGTCGTGACGCTTGGCGATCCGACCGGGCACGCCGAGATGAACCTGGTACGCATCGCGGCGACGCTGCTCGCCCGGGACGCCCTGCGCTCGAGCACCCTGTATACGAGCACCGAACCGTGCGCCATGTGTTCGGGAGCGATCTATTGGGCTGGCATCGGTCGCGTTGTCTATGGGCTGCCCGAAGAACAGCTCGCGGCGATGGTTCCGCTGCAAGACGGCGAGGCCGCCATGGATCTGCCCTGCCGCGAGGTGTTCGCCCGTGGCGGCAACAGCGTGACCGTGGCCGGTCCGGCCCTTATCGCCGAGGCTGCCGAAGTGCACGCTGGTTTCTGGGACGCGCGTAACTAAATCTCGTCCTGCACGTGAATGACGACGTTGCCGATCTTTTGACCGGCCGTTACGTAGAGGTACGCCTCTCGAATCTGGGCGTGTGAGTAACTGCGGTCGAACAGCGGGTGAAGTTCGCCGGTCCCGACGAGCCACTTCAGGAACAGCACGTCTCCTCTACGACATTGAGGCCGGAATCTCGGCCACGAGACCGCCTTCAGCGATGGTCAGGTACTCAGCGTGGCCGCCGAATTTCACGCCGTTGTAGCCGAAAACCCTTTGGCCGACCGTGAATGATGTGACGCCAGCCCCGCGAATTCGCAGCCGAGAATCGTCGCCCGCGGCGCCCGCAGCCCAATCAACAGCCGAACGAAATACGGTATCCCACTCAGAAAGCCGCAGTCCGTGCGATTCACTGTGCTCGCGATCACGCGAACCAGAAGTTCGTCCGCTTGCGGCACCGGCATCGGAACCGACTCCACATGCACGACGCTCGGTGGTCCGTAACGGCGGTAGACGGCAGCTCTCATGCGCCACAGCGTACCCGCGCGCAGTCATGTGCTCCCGAGATCACTCGGTAGCAAATTCGCCGAGTGGATGTCGGTGGCCACCCACCAGCAGCGCGCCATCTCAGCGTCCAGTCCGGTTCAACCCGGTGACCGCGCCATCGCAAAATCGAGCGATGCACCCTTTTGGTTGCCGCTATTGGATAGTCGCGATCACGTCTGTCCGTCCGCGTGCGGCTCCGGGCAGGTGAATTGCCGGCGAGGTCGTTCGGGCCAGCGTCCTCGGGTGGGCCAACGCCGGGAGCGATTTTGGTGCTGAACACCGGTTCGGGGTGCCCAGTGCGGTTATTTTCCGCTATCTAACGGCCCGCAAAACATTTCTTTGGGTATTCTTTGGCGAATTTCGGCGGTTTCGTGCTTATAAGCATGAATCTTCCTCGGGAATGTCGGTGGTCGGGTGTTGGGTTGAATCATGAGCAACGTAGCTGTGGAACTCACCCGGGCGGCGGCCGCTGTCGCCGCGCTCGGTGGCTCCAGCGCTGAATTCGCGGGCTTGTCGGATGCCGAGGTGCTCGCGGCGCGTGGCCCGATTGCGCAGCTGCTGCGACTGAGCAACACGGTCGCAGCCCTGCTGGCGGGCACGATCGCGCACCGGTCCCGACCTGAGGTGGGCCAGTCGGGCTTGTCGGCGCGGCACGGGTTTGGCAACCCAACCATGATGGTGCAGGACGCCATCGGCCTCAGCCGCATCGAGGCCGGCCGATTGGTCGCCGTCGGCGTGCTCATGGGCGAGACCGAAACCGCTGAACGCCGCGCGGCCGACGCCGCCCGGGCGGTGGAGCGGACTGCCCAAGCCGCTGAAGAGGCCGCAGCGAAGGCTGAGCGGGAGGCCGCTCGCGAGGCAGAGCGGGCGGCGGCTTGGGCGGCGCTGCACCCGGATCTGCCGCCGCTGCCCGTGACTGTGCCGCGCCCGGTTCCGCCGCTCGCACCGGCAGCGCCACTGGTTCCGGTGGTGGTGCCGTGGCAGGCGCCGATCATGCACGCCGTCGCCGACGGCACATTCTCCCCCGGCGTCGGCGACGCCTTACTGCGGGGTCTGGGCACGTTGGATCAGGCGATCACCCCCGAGAAACTTGCCGCAGCGCTTCGCGTGTTGCTCGTTGCGGCGCCGGGAATGAACACCGAGCAGGCCTACAAACGGGCCAGGCGCATGCGGGACGACCTCGACGCGGCGGGCATTCTGGCGCGGGAGAAGCAGGCTCGCGACGACACCACCTGGTCGCTGTGGCGGCGTGCCGACGGCATGGTGACCCTGCATGCGCTGTTTCCGCCGGAGCAGGGGGAAATGTGGATGGCAACCTACGACGCGCTGACCAGCCCGCGTCGCGGCGGGGTGCGGTTCGTCGACCCAGAACGAGCCGCCTGGGCGCAGAGCGTGAAGGACGACCCGCGCACCCTCGACCAGATCGCCGCGGACTCCTTTACCCAGTTGCTCAAGCTCGGCGCCGACGCCGACCCCAACACCCTGTTCGGCGGTCGCCGACCGGTGGTGCAGATCATCGTCACCGAACACGACCGCCCCACCACTATCTCCGAACATGCCGCCCCTGCCGCTGGCCTAGCTCCGACCGCTGGCCCTGCCGCGCGCTCGGGTGCGCCAACTACCATGGCGCCCGCTCCGGTCGCACCCGCCAACACGGGCGCGACAGGTGCCCCGAGCACCGAGCGCACCGAGCGCACCGACGAGGCGCCCAGCGACACGCTAGCGGGCAACGGAACGGGCCGGATGACGGAAGCTCGTAGGGGCACTGAGACCCTACTCGGTACCGAACCTGCCAGCACCCACCCCGTTTCGGATACCTCGAGGGCAACCCTGCACCGGTATCCGCCGAGACGATCGACCGGCACCTGTGCGACACCGGCTACCTCGGCATCCTCTTCAGCGAAACCAGGCAACCCCTCAACGTTGGACGAGACCAACGCCTCTTCAACCGTGAGCAACGCCGTGCTCTCGCGGCGCGCGACGGCGGATGCCGCTGGCCCGGCTGCGAAAAACCCCCTTCTTGGGCAGAAGCCCACCACATCGCAAACTGGTCTGATCAGGGACTTTCCAACATTGATCATGCCATTCTGCTCTGTAGTCTGCATCACATGCTGCTCCATAACCGACACTGGAAGATCTGGCTCCGCGACGGCGAGTACTGGCTGCAACCCCCGATCCAGATCGACCCTGAACAGCCACTCATCCCCCTCTCCAGCAAGAACCCACTCATGCAGGAACCGCCCGAACTCGACCCGCCGACGCTGTGCCCGCCCGTGGCTGGTCCCGTAGACGGCGGCGAGTCGCGGGATGGCGGTCTCGACCAGCTCGACCAGCGCAGAGGGGCCGACCCGACACCGGGTCACCCGCACGACGATTACCAAAACTAGGCGTTCCCTTACTCGGCACTCCCGAAGCCAGCACTGTCGACAACCACGAGATGGCGGTCTTGACTAGGGACCATGCCGCTAACTGCGGAAACGGAGGCGCACCGTGGGCAGTGGCGGCGCGGGGATCAGAGCGGGCTCGCCGTCAGGAAAAGCGCCAAAGCGCAGCTCGTCCCTGTCGAAGCAGGCGTCATCGTCGGCTGCACCGATCTCGGTCTGCCACTGGGTTCGGTAGCTGACGATTTCTTCGTGGCTGCGGCCGACGAAGTTCCACCACATCAGATTTTGTTCACCGAGTGGTTCACCACCGACGAGCAGCAGGCGCACGGGATCGGCCCCTGCGACCAGGGTGAGCGAGGACCGACCAACCGGCAAATAGGCAAGGTGATCCTGGGCGAGCACGTGCGCAGCTTTCTGCGGGACGTGCGCGACGGGAGCTAATCGCCGGCGGGCGGCGCCGCATCCGCTTGGATGGTGCGGGCGTCAGCTGGATCCTGCTGGCGACGGCTGGCCAGAAGGAACGGCAGACCGATGAGCTCGACGACGGCGCCGATCACAAGCGAGGTGCCGTAGCCCTGCAGGTCGGCCGCGCGGCCGAGGGCCGGCTGGATGAACACTCCACCGAGGCTGCCGAACAGCGAGTCGAACGACAGCACGGTCGCACGCTGTTTCGACGGGATCATGTCGTTGAGATACGCCTGCCGTACCGGCCCGGCGACGGCGAACACGAAGCCCCAGACGACCAATAGCAAGACGGCCAGCCAGAACAGGCTGTTCAGGCCGAGCGCGACCAGGATACCGACGCTGACGAGCGACGCCACCAAGACCATGCTGGTGCGTTTTCTAAACAGTGAGCGGATGCGCGGCGCGAGCAGTCCGCCGGCCACCTGCGCCAGGGACAGCACGGCCGCGGCCAGCCCGGCAATGGAGTACGCGGTCGGGTCGCCGTACAGCTCGAGCAGATAGGGCTGCAGGGCGTAGAACGCATAGATTCCGACGCCGCCGGCGAAGGGCGCCGAAAAGATCACGTAACGAACTGAACGCTTTTTCAGGCCGTGCTCGATCGACTGACTGAGCACGTTGCGGGTGGCTTTCAGCGGGCCGGCGGAGCGATCCGGGGTGAAACCGAGGTCTTTCATCACGATGTACGCGAAGACGAACATCAGCATGAGCACCCCGGCACGCACCAGGAGCGGCACCCCGAGGTCGGTGACCTGGGCGATCACCCCGCCGAGCACGGAGCCGGAGAACATGGCGATTCCGGTCACCACGAGGCCGCGGCCGAACACGGCCTCGAGGCTGCCGGTGTAGCCGGTCGCGGCGAGGGCATCGACCAGCCAGGCTTCAACGGCGCCGGAGAAGAAGGTGAAGCCGAGTCCGAGCAGCACCGACACGATCGCCCACCAGACGAATGGCGCGTGCCAGAGCCAGAGCATCCAGTACAGCCCGGTCGTGACCACCAGCGTGATGGTGCCGAGCAGATAGGACGCCTTACGCCCGACGGTGTCGGCGACTACCCCGGTCGGAATCTCGAAGATCACCATGCCCACGGTGAAGAACGCGTTGGCGGCGAAGGCCTCGAAGTTCGACAGTCCAGCGTCGAGCAGAAACAGGGTGTTGATGCCCCAGATGAACGACGCCGCGAGCGTGTTCCCAAGCATCAGGGTCAGGTAGACGCGCTGCACCCGCCGGGCCGCCGGGTTCACACCCCGAACCCCGCTGACTCCGCATCTTCCATCACAGACTAATCATCAACCTACGAAGAGCGGATGGCTAGCCAGCTATTCGTGCCAGGCCCCCGGTCACGATATCGGGCGCGCGATCCGGCTTGGACGCGTCCACCCTGGCCGGCGTGCACTAGCCCGTGTGTCCTTTTTACGGCGAGCCAGCACCAGTACTTCCCATCTGCCGAAACCAATTATTTGACGGATGCCCGGAAGCTCGAGTTTGACGTCGGTTTAGCGCCGCGGCACCGAGTCGCGAATGATGAGTAGCGCCCACCACTCGCGCCTGGCTCACGGTCGGTTGACCGCGGTGGCGGGCGTTCCACCAGACTCAGGCGCTCGTGGGATGCTCGGCCGGATACGCCGCCGGCCCCTGTAGATCATCCAATGTCGTATATGATTCAGAAAACGATAATAGAACGCTGTGTTCTATTATCGAACGGCGACTGATCGCCGCGCGAGACCACACCGAGGAACCACACAGAGAAGTGAGGAAGCCGTGCAGTTTCACCACCACGGATACGTGTCCACCGATCCCCGCGTTCAGGACGCCGCCGGGGTCGGCATCGATCGCCCCGACGAACTTCCCGCCACCGTCGACGTTCTCATCGTCGGCACGGGCCCGGCCGGCATGATCACGGCCGCCCAGCTCTCCCAGTTTCCGAACATCACGACCCGCATCGTCGAACGCCGCGGCGACCGCCTGGCGATCGGGCAGGCCGACGGCATCCAGGCCCGCAGCGTCGAAACCTTTCAGGCCTTCGGTTTCGCCGAGCGCATCATCGCCGAGGCCTACCGCATCACCGAGATGGCGTTCTGGAAGCCCGACCCCACCAACCCGGCCAACATCATCCGCACCGCCCGGGCCATCGACGACCCGACCGGCATCAGCGAGTTTCCGCACCTCATCGTCAATCAGGCCCGCGTACTGGATTATTTCGCCGAGGTGATGGCCAATGCGCCCACCCGAATGACCCCGGATTTCGGTTTCGAATTTCACAGCCTCGTGAACACGAATGAGGGCGAGTACCCCGTCACGGTGACGCTCGTGCACACCACCGGCGCCCACAAGGGCCAGGAACGCATCGTGCACGCCAAATACGTCGTCGGCGCCGACGGTGCCCGCAGCGCTGTGCGTGACTCGATCGGCTGCACCCTCGCCGGTGACGCGGCCTTCCACGCCTGGGGCGTCATGGACGTTCTCGCCGTAACCGATTTTCCCGACATTCGCACCAAGTGCGCCATCCAGTCCGGAACCGGCGGAAGCATCCTGCACATTCCGCGTGAGGGCGGCTACCTGTTTCGCATGTACGTTGACCTCGGCGAAGTCGCTCCCGACGACAATGGCGCGGTGCGCCAGACCTCGATGGAGCAGATCATCGCGAAGGCGAACGCCATTCTGCACCCGTACACCCTCGACGTGAAAAACGTCGCCTGGCACAGCGTGTACGAGGTTGCCCACCGCCTCACCGACCGCTTCGACGATGTGCTGCCGGCGGAGATCGGCATCCGCTCGCCGCGTGTTTTCATTCTCGGTGACGCCTGCCACACGCACAGCGCCAAGGCCGGCCAGGGCATGAACGTCTCGATGCAGGACGGCTTCAACCTGGGCTGGAAGCTCGGTTACGTGCTCGACGGGCGCAGCCCGGACAGCCTGCTCGGCACCTATTCGGCCGAACGCCAGGTCATCGCCAAGAACCTGATCGACTTCGACAAGGAGTGGTCGTCGCTCATGGCCGCCAAGCCGGAAGACCTCAAGGTTCCGCTGGAGGAGTTCTACACGCAGACGGCGGAGTTTCCGGCCGGCTTCATGACCCAGTATCCGCCGTCGATGCTGATCGGCGAGGCGACCCACCAGTCACTCGCGACCGGGTTCCCGATCGGTAAGCGCTTCAAGTCGGCCCCGGTGGTGCGGGTCGGTGACGCCAACCCGATCGAACTCGGCCACCACCACCGCGCCGACGGCCGCTGGCGCGTCTACGCGTTTGCCGACGCCGCATCCGTTGAACTGGCCACCTGGGCAGAATGGATGCGCACCTCCCCCGACTCGCCGCTGCTCGCCCACACCCCGACCGGGAGCGACATCGACAGCATCTTCGACGTCAAGGTGGTCTACCAGCAGGCCCACGCCGAGGTCGACATCAGCCAGGTCTCCGAGGTGTTCCTGCCCAAAACTGGTCCGTTCGGGTTGATCGACTACGAGAAGCTTTACGCCACCGACCCCAAGCACGACATCTTCTCCCTGCGCGGAATCAGCCGCGACGGTGCCATCGTGGTCGTGCGACCCGACCAGTACGTCGCGAACGTGCTGCCGCTGACGGCGACCGACGAGCTCGCGGCGTATTTTCGGCAGATGCTGCTCGTGCGATAGCCGCTTCAAGCGGATGCCGATCGGTCAAGTGGCACCGTCCCGGGAGGCCGTTGCCTTCTCGGCGAGCGGATACCGGTAGGCCGCCCCTAATCGGCAGCGGGACGCTGACGGTTCTGCTTGGTGGCTGAGCGCTGCTGTTTGGCGGCGAGGTGCCGCCGCCCCGAGCCCTTCGTGGGTTTCGTCGCGCGGCGGGCGGGCGGCTCAGCCGCCAGCCCGGCGATCACCAGATCGGCGAGCTTGCGCAGCGCGATCTCGCGGTTGCGCAGCTGGGAGCGCTGCTCGCTCGCGGCGATGGTGACCACCCCGGAAACGATACGGTGCCCGAGGCGGGTGAGCAGCAGCATCCGCTCATCGTCGGAAAGCACCGTCGAGTCGGCGACGTTCCAGGACAGCTCTACCCGGCTGTCTGAGGTGTTGACGTGCTGGCCGCCGGGCCCGGACGAACGCGAAAACCGCCAGCCGAGTTCGCGCTCGGGAATGGTTAGCGCCGGCGATACCTCAAGATCCATGCATCAAGCGTGGCACAGATGGCTCAGAACAGGGGCCAGGGCACCGCGGGCATGTCGCCGCTCGGGGCGGGGAACTCCCCCTCTGACCGCAACCGACCGCAGCGTTCCGCGAGCGCAGCAAATTCTTCGGCGCTCAGAAGGCCAGCAAGGGTCGCGCCCAGCGCACCATTCAGGTCGGCCTGCACCCGGTCGATGCCCTCGAGTTCCTCGTCGGTGAGCGCATCGCCGAGCCAGCCCCACAGCACGGTGCGCAGCTTGTGCTCGATATGAAAGGTGAGCCCATGGTCGACGCCGTGCCGGTGACCGTCGGGCATGGCGAGAATGTGGTCGCCCTTGCGATCGGCATTGTTCACGACGATGTCGAACACGGCCATGCGCCGAAGCGCCGCGCTGTCTTCGTGGATGAGGGTGACCATCCGTTCGTGTTCGTCTCGCCCATCGAGAACGTGTCGCCACCCGGTATCCGGCACGGCATCGGCCGCGACAAGGTCGACGGCGGCCTGCGCGGGGTCAGACTCCTGCCACAGCTGTACCATGCCTTCGCCCATCGGGCCCTCGCGCAGCCAGGTGTGCGGCACGACGTTCCAGCCGAAGACCTGCGACACCAAGTAGGCCGCCACCTCGCGATTGGCCAGGTGGCCGCCCGGAAAATCCCACAGCGGATGCTCCCCCGCCACCGGTTTGTAGACGACCACCGCGCCGTCGATGCTCCCCAGGAACGTTGCATTCGAGGCCGTCGTGATGCGGCCGGTGAGCTTCAGCTCACCGTTGATCAGGTCGGGAATCGGCATCAGGCTTCGGGCAGGGTGCAGGTGTGCCCATCGGCGTCGACAGGGTAACCGCAGAGGGAACACATGGGCCTGCCGGCGCCGACGACCTCGCGCGTGCGTTTCGCGAAGGCTCGCGCCGTGCCGACGGGGATGCGCACCAGCATCATTTCAGCCACGTCTGCCGGATCGAGCAATTCCTCGTCATCGTCGGTGATCGGGTAGGCCTCGATCACGACCTGCACCGTCGACGGGTCCCAGCCCAGGCTCATCGCCCCGGTGCGAAATTCCTCGGCGACGGGCTGTTCGAGCGGGTCGTTGTCGACGAGCTCGATGGGGGTCGTGGTCGGAATGCTGAAGGGATTGCCTTCTAAGGTGATCAACTGGTCGAGAATCTCGTCGATCTTTTCGCCGAGAAGCGCCGACTGCTGTTTCTCCAGCGCGATACTCACGATGCGGGTGCCGCTGCGCACCTGCAAGTAAAATGTGCGCGACCCGGGCAGGCCGACGGTACCGACGACTACCCGGTCGGGCCAGTCGAACTCATGGACGATTGTGGGCATGTGAATATTTTACGCGGTCGAGGTGCGCGCTGGCTGATGACCGGCCCCACCGCCGACCGGCGCATCCGCTGAGTGGATGCTGCCAGCCAGCCAGGACAGATCGCCGCCGTCGGTGTTGGTCGCGTGCACGCTCGGCCTTTTGGGGCCGTATTGCACGATCGATACCGACGCGGGCCCGACGTTGATACGTTGGAACAGGTCGAGGTGTATGCCGAGCGCGTCAGCCAAAATGGACTTGATAACGTCGCCGTGGCTGACCGCGACCCACACCGCACCGGGCCCGTGCTGCGCCTCGAAGGCGGCGTCGTGGCGTCGAATCGCGGCCACCGACCGCGCCTGCATCGCCGCCATCGACTCGCCGCCGGGAAAGACCACGGCTGAGGGTTGCGTCTGCACCACCGACCAGAGGTCTTCTGTGGCCAGGTCGCTGAGGGTCCGGCCCTGCCACTGGCCGTAATCACACTCGGTGAGATCGTCGTCAATCGGCATGTCCGGGGAACCACTCTGGTGGTCGAGAATGAGCTGCGCGGTCTGCTGGCAGCGTTCCAGGGGGCTGGAGACCACGGCGACCAGGGGTACCACCGCGAGGCGTTTTCCGGTCAGCGCCGCCTGGTCCTGCCCGATCTGGTCGAGTCGCACGCCGGCGGCCCGCCCGGCGAGTATTCCGGCGGTGTTTGCGGTGGTGCGGCCGTGCCGCACGAGAATGACTGTGGCCATGGGTCTAGCCTAGGCATCCGTTTGGCGAGCTTTGGACGCGCACCATCAAGGCTCGCGGCATGTGTTTGAGAAGTTCGCCCTGGTTTGAACACCTGTCAGCTTCTCAACCGCGTGTCGCGATGCGCGACACCCAGGCTCAGCCGACCACACTGCGCAACGGGAGCGTGCGCACGCTGGCAAACTGCCGCGGGCGACCGTCGATCGGGTCGGTAAAGCGCACCTCGTTCGCCAGCAGCTGCAGGGGATGGCTGAAATCGTCGATCGCGATCTCTCGCACGACGGGGTAGATCGGGTCATCATCGATCGGAATCCCCAGGCCGAGCATGTGCATGCGCAATTGGTGGGTGCGGCCGGTGCGCGGCGTCAGTCTGTAGACGCCCTGGCCGTCGATCACCGAGTCGAGTTCGATCAACGACTCAGCGTTGGCCGGCGCGTCCGGCAGTACCTCGGCCTGCCACTGACCACGGCGGGTCGTGAGGTGGTTGCGCACCGTCACGGGCAGGTCGAGGCCCGGCAGCAGCGGTGCCAGCGCCCGATAGGTCTTGGCGACCTCCTGCCGTTGGAACATCGACTGATACGCCCCGCGCCACCGCCGCTCGGTTGCCAGCACCACCAGCCCCGACGTCACCCGATCCAGCCGATGCAGCGGCGAGAGCTCCGGAAGCCCGAGTTCGGCGCGCAGCCGCACCACCACGCTCTGCACGACGTGGCGCCCACGGGGAATGGTCGAGAGGAAGGCGGGCTTGTCGATCACCACGAGGCGATCGTCGCGATAGATCAGGTGGATGGGCCCCGGAACAACTGTCTCCGCGGCCAGATCGCGGTGGAACCAGACGAAGGTGTTCGGTCGGTACGGGTCGAGACCGGCTACCGCGGTGCCGCTCTCGTAGACCAATCGGCCCTGAGCCAGAAAGCCGGCTACGTCCACGAACTCCGACAAACGCTCATCCAGCCAGGCGCCCATCGTGTCCCAAAGCGGATGCTGCGCCCGTTCCGGGGTGCAGACCCACGCGGCCTCGAGGCCGTGACGTTGCGGAAGTGGCGAGCGCGGCGGCATCCACTGATCGTACGTCGCATGGCTGCATAATTTTTCGTTGACATCATCGGGAGAGTCCAATAGCGTTCCTCGTGAATCCTCCGAAACGCACCAGAGAATCAAGGAGCAGATCGGACGACAGGGTCTCCGCCTCGTCCGGCCTTCGACCGGCACCCCCGACGGCACGCTTGCCCGCACGGCAGCCTGATCGATACCTCGCCCCCGCGTTACCCGCGGCCGCGGCACCCTCGCCTCCAACCGAACATTGGACAGCCATGACTTACGAGATTTCTTCCCCCACGATCGCCGCAGAACACCCCGAGCAGCACGACACGAACGCCACCGGAGCCGACTTCCGCCGCCGCCAACTCGACATCTTTCGGCAGCGCGAGTGCGAGCTCGAACTCGAAGAGTCGCGTTAGGCCGCGATAGAACGTCAAGAGTCCGACCGGGGCGCTGTGCAGCGAGATTTGAGTCTGCGCCGCGTCCTACGCGAGGTGATCGTTCCGCCTGCTTCCACGGCGCCCAAGTGGATGCTGGCGGCCTCGACCGCGCGTCAGGAAACCTTCGGCGCAGGAAGAGCGACCGGTTCGATGTGCAGGGCGCGCAGCACTCGGCGAATCGCAGCGATGCTCTCGACGGGTTTGCCGCGCTCGATGGCTGACAGAACAGTGCGGTCCACGTCGGCGGCCGCGGCGAGGTCGGTGGCGAGTAGCGCTTGTGGGTAGCGCCAGTCCGGTGACTTGGTAGCACGATTCCGGGTACACGGTAGCGCTGGCGGGCGGTGAACTGCTCTGCTGTGA
>NZ_SOHG01000011.1:0-32361 GCF_004403155.1 Cryobacterium sp. Hh7
CAAAAGTCACGCCACCACGCCGAAGAACGCCAGACCAGCACTGGAATTGACTTCAGCGCAATCTGGCGTTCCGGAAATAGCTAGGAAACTCCCGCTAGCAGCTCCAGGAGGGGGCGCGTGGTCCTCGCCCCGAAGTCCACGTCCGCGTGCTCGCACAGGCGAGACATGGAGGGCAGCAATCCGCAGGAAGAAAGCGGCAGAGAATCCGGGACGGTTCAGACAATCCCATTCCGCTGTCCGAAATGCCCGCGGCAGGTCAACGCCTCGGATCGGCGGGTCCCTGGTTGGGCTAGTCGACTAGACGTCAGCGGTCGCTGAGGGCTGTGGGGCGGGGGAGAGGCGACCAGCGCAGAGACGGGCGACCACCTCTGTGAGCATGTCGACGCCGGCACGGACGTCGGCATCAAGGGTCAGTTCGCCCTCGTTGTGCGAGATGCCGTCGACGCTCGGCACGAACAGCATCACGGTCGGCACGACATCTTTCATATTGGTGGAGTCGTGACCGGCGAGGGTCATCATTGTCTGTGACGACAAGCCGAGGTCGTCGGCGACAGTACGGGCCAAACTCACGCCCTCAGCCTGGTACGGCTGCACGTCCCAGAAGTGTGACTTTGTGAGCATGATCGTGACATTATCGCGGCGTTCGATCTCACTGACCTGCTTGTGCAGCATGGCATCGGCCTGCTCGAGCACCTCGGCGCTGGCCGAACGCAGGTCGAGCACCATCCGCACCTCTGACGCGACAACAACGGGCGAGTTGGGCTCGGCGAAGAGCTGGCCGACCGAGGTGTGCAGTGCAGGATCCGGGAAGGAATCGGCTAGGTCGCGCAGCGCGATGACGAGGCGGGATGCGCCGACCAGGGCATCTTTGCGGTCGGACATCACCGTGGAACCGGTATGGGATTGCTCGCCGGTGACCACGGCCGAGTACTTGTGGGCCGCCCATGTGGCATCGACCAGCCCGATGGTCACCCCATTCCGCTCCAGGTGACGGCCCTGTTCGATGTGGATCTCGGCATAGGAGACGGCGTGAGGCGCAGCATCCGCTCCGCGAAACCCGATCGCGGATAGCGCGTCGGCGACGCTGACACCGTCGGGATCGCGTATCTGCAACACGGCGTCGGCGTCGAGCTTGTTCGTGAAGACGGCGCTGCCCATCATGCTGGGCTGAAAGCGAGCGCCCTCTTCGTTGAACCAGTTCACCACGGCCAGATTGAACGGCGGGGTCTGCCCGGTGCTTGTGACGTTGTTGCGAACCCGCACCGCGGCATGGCCTGCCGCCAGCACACCGTAGGCGCCGTCGAAACGACCAGCCGTGGGCTGGCTGTCGAGGTGCGACCCGACGAGTACATAGGGAGCGCCCGGGGTGAACTCAACCAAACCGAACATATTGCCCACCTGGTCGACCCTGACCGTAAAATCACGCTGCTGAAGCCAGCTACGAAGCCAGGTGCGCACGTCTGCATCCGCTGGAGACGCCGCCAGGCGGTGCACTCCCCCGCGATCAGTCGCGCCGAAAGCCGACATTGCGGCAAAGTCGGCGAGAAAGTCTTCGCCAGCCAGATCTGTATTGATGCTCGGGTCGATCATGAGGTACCTCCGAAGGTTTCGGGTGGAGCACTGCACTGCGTACTTCAAGGCTCACAGTGCGTGCACCACAAAACAATGGAGATTCACTGCCAGACCGCGGCATCAACTGTGCACGCGCACATCTGAAACGGAATCATCGCACGGCGTTGCAGTGCAAAGCCGCCTGGATGATGGCCGCATCACGCGGCCGACTTGGGTCGAGTCCGGTGAGCGACTTGAACCGGCTCAGTCGGTTGAGCACGGTGTTGCGATGACAGTACAGCGCGGCCACTGTGGCAGATACCGAACCCGACTCGAATAGCACCGTGATCGTGGCGAGCAGGCGTTCGCGCTCATGGGCGGAGATGTTGGCCAGCTGACCCAAGACCGAGTCGGCCAGCACGGCGCCGAATTCGCCGAGCTTGTTGGCCGAGACCCGGCCCCAGCCGCTCTGCACCGTGGTCATCCCGAGTTTCCCCGCACTGGCCATGACCAGATCGTCGGCTATGCGCGCCATTCGCGGCACCTCAGCCAACCCCTCGACGGCCGGTGCCACGCCGCACGGGACCGTGTGCAGCCAGGACGGAATCGTGGCTGCCGCGCGCGAGGAGTACTCGATTAGGAGGAGTAGAGCTCCCTCGTGTTCGTGCAGATACTTCTGCGACTGATTCCGCGCAGCCGCCGTTCGCAGTGCGTGGTGCCCCTCGGCGCCAGCTACGGCGACGAGAAAGATACCGCCGACATCGACGCCGAGCGCCCGCGCCGCCTGGTTGAGCAGCGGCGTATCTTTGCCATCGGAGAGCAGCAGCCGGCTCAGCAGCAATGTTTTCTGCTGTTCGCGCTCCTGTGCGAGGCTGGCCAGCTCATTGAGATAGCCAGCATGCACCCGAATGGTGTGGAATTCCACGGCCTCCCAAACGGCGATGGCACCGCGGGTGAACTCCGGAAGATCATCGAGTGACACCCGAATCAGCATCGCCGACCAGAGAATGCGAAAGTCGAGCCGTACCGCCTGTAGGAGCGCCTCCAATGGCAGCCCCTGCCGAGCGCGACGGTGCCCCAACTCCTCCGACAGCACGAGCAGGCGTTCGGTCAGCGGCAGCTGGCCGATGAGCCGAAGCAGCAGCTCCATCGACGCAACTGCCGTGTTACTTAGGTCGTCGGTAGCGAGCATCGATTGGCTGTAGCCGGCCACCGTGCGCACCTGCGTGAGGTACGTCGTGGCAATTTCGTCGATGTCATCGAGACACGCACGGACGACTTCGCTCATGACCGGATGCACCGGTTCGCGAACGGTGAGAGCGGTGAGAGAATTGTGCATTTGCCCAGACTATGTTGCCAGATGGGTGCGGTCGTCCATTGAACGTTTTCTGGCGTGCGCGCAGGATTAGGCAATGCCATTTTGCCTGCGACCGGGCTCAGCACCACCAGGGGGGACACCATACTCGACGTCAAAGTGACGAACGCGCGCATTTTTACGCTGGAGAACGAGCGGCCGCGCGCACAGATGCTCGGCATTCTGGCCGGTCGAATAGTAGGGTTCGACGACGATGTCGCTCTGTTGACCGCGACCACCACGATCGATTGCGGAGGCCGGGTCATCGTGCCCGGATTTGGCGATTCTCACAATCACATGGCCTGGTTCGGGCAGACCTTTTCGGAGCTGGACCTCAGCGGCTGCACCACCGTCGACGAGGTATATCAGGCCGTCGCGGCACGGGCTTCGGTCTTGTCGGCCGACGATTGGGTCGTCGCGTCTGGCTACGATGACACGGTACTCGGCGTTCACCCGCACCGTAATGGCCTCGACGAGGCCGCAGGCCGCCGGCCAGTCTGGCTGAAACACCGCTCAGGCCACATGTGCGTGGTGAACACGGCGGTGCTTGAGCTTGCGGGCATTCTCGACGGCACTGCGGTCGTGCCCGACGGCGGTATGGTCATCAGCGACGCCGACGGGCCTACCGGACTGCTGCAGGAGCAAGCGCAGACTCTGGCCAGTGAGCTGCTGCTGCCATATTCCACCGATAACCTTTCCGCAGCGATCGGCCGGGCCAGCGCTGTTTACGCCGCCGAGGGACTGACCCACGTGACCGAGGCGGGCATCGGTGCTGGCTGGATCGGGCGGAGCCCAATTGAACTGGCCGCCTACACAGCAGCCCGGCAGAGCGGCACGCTGGGCACCCGGGTGCAGCTGATGGTGTCCAGCGACGCGCTGCATCCGCTCGTGGCACATGCCGACGACCGCGCCACCGTGGGCCTCGACTTGGGTCTCACGACGGGGTTTGGCGACGATTGGATTCGGCTCGGTGCGATGAAAATCTTCATCGACGGCTCTCTGATCGGGCGTACCGCTGCGGTGACAGAACCGTTCTGCGACCACGGTCACGGACGGGGCAGCTTTCAGCTCTCTACCGCAGAGCTGACGACGCGCATCATCGACGCGCATCGCGCCGGCTGGACCGTAGCGGCACACGCGATCGGGGATCAGGCCATCGACGTAGCGCTCGATGCTTTTGCCGAAGCCCAGCGCCAGCACCCGCGCCCCACGGTGCGGCACCGCATCGAACACGCCGGCATCGTGCGACCTGACCAGGTTTCACGGTTCGCTGACCTCGGTATAACCCCGATACCGCAACCCCGCTTTCTCTACGAGGTGGGTGACACAATGGCTGCTGCTGTCGGTGTCCACCGCGCAGACTGGGTCTACCGACACCGAACCTTCCTGCAGCACGGGGTGCGCGTGCCCGGAAGCTCCGATCGCCCGATCGCCCTCGGCGCACCACTGCTCGGCATGCAATCCATGGTTCAACGGCGCACCTCGAGCGGCGCTACCGTGGGATCGGCAGAGACGGTGACCGCAGATCAGGCTCTTCGTGCGTACACGGTCGACGCTGCCTGGATCGCCGGTGACGAAGAACGCCGCGGGACGCTGGCTACGGGAAAGCTCGCCGACTTTGTCATGCTCTCCGAGCATCCGGCCGAGGTGGCTCCCGAAGCAATTGGGCACATCGAAGTTTTGGCCACCTTCGTGGATGGCGCTTGCATCCACGGCGATGCCCTCGTCTCCACTCTCACCTGTAATTTTGACCACGAATAGTAAGGAACAGCCTGAAATGACTACCACAGCAGATACGTCGGCCGCCGAGGTTGGGGCACGACCCAAACTCAGCGGCAAGGACGCCGGCCGGATCGCACGCGCCGCCTTCGTTGGTACCGCGCTTGAATGGTACGACTATTTCCTATTTGGAACCGCCGCCGCGTTGGTGTTCAACCGGCTCTACTTCACCACCCTTGACCCGACGGCAGCGACGCTTGCCGCCCTGGCCACCTTTGGTGTCGGCTTCGCAGCCCGCCCGATCGGCGCCATATTATTTGGCTATATCGGTGACCGGGTCGGCCGCAAGCCCGCACTGCTGATCACCATCATCATGATCGGGCTTGCCACCGGACTGATCGGCGTGCTGCCCGACTTCGGCACGATCGGCCTAGCCGCTCCCGTGATGCTTGCGGTGCTGCGCCTGGTTCAGGGGTTGGCCGTGGGTGGCGAGTGGGGCGGTGCGATGACGCTTGCGGTGGAGCACGCGCCGCTGAAGAAGCGCGGCCGGTTCGCGGCCCTCGTGCAGGTTGGCTCCCCGGTCGGCACTCTCATGTCGGCCGGTGCTTTTGCGCTGGTACTGCTGCTCCCAGCGGAATCGTTCGACAGTTGGGGCTGGCGCCTGCCGTTCCTAGCCGCCTTTCCGTTGCTCCTCATTGCCGTCTTCATTCGATTGAAAGTGGAAGAGTCGCCGATCTTCCAGGAACTCGTGAAGTTGGAAGAGCGCGCCAAGATTCCTGCCTTGGACGTATTCAAATTCGCCTGGGGTCGGCTGCTCGTGGCCATTGCCGCCGCTTTTCTGGGCGTCGGGGGGTTCTATGTGATGACCACGTTCGCGATTACTTACGGCGTGAGCGTTCTGGAACTGGATCGGGCTCTGCTCGTAAACGCCACCCTGATTGCGGCAATCGTGCAGATCGGCGTCATTTTGGTGATGGGGCGCGTGGCCGAGCGCTTCGGCGCCGGACGAGTTACGGTGTGGGGCGGTATCGCCACAGCCGTCGCAGCCTTTCCGATCTTCTGGCTCATCGACACCGGCCACCCCCTAGCCGTGATCTTCGCGATCACGCTCGGAATCGCACTACTTTCCACCGCGTATGCGGTGTCGGGTACCCTGTTAACCGAGCTCTTTCCGCCCAGACTGCGCTACAGCGGCGTGGCCCTCGGCTACAACATTGCCGGCGCCATCAGCGGCTTTCTACCGTTCCTCGCCCTCGCCATGCTCAGCTTCTCGGGTGGAGCCTCGTGGCCCGCGGCGGTCATCTTCGCCGTCGTCGCCCTGATCACCTCGGTGGGCGGTTACTTCGGTGGGCGCCTGAAGATCAAGGACATGGACATAATCGAGTAGCTGCTACTGGGCGGCACCGCTCTGGCCTCCGTTAGTTGATGGCGGCCGTCACCGCGTGTGTGGCGGCCGTCACGGTCTCATCGGATTTGATCGCCGAAGCTGGGTCTACAGCCGCCAGACCGTTCCATCTCTTCGCTGGTCGGCACCCACGGCCTGGGATACGTCAAGGCTGTGTCTTGTTGCCGGACCGGCACTGTGCGCTCCATTTGGTTGTCAGGCGAGCATTACTATGACGTGGACGTGGACGTGGACGTGGACGTGGACGTGGACGTGGGTGAGGGTGAGGGCAGTCCTCTTGCGGTCTCAGCGCCGCTCGACCGACGGATTGGGAATTTTCGTCGGCGGCGCAGGCGGCCATCATCACAATCCGCGTGACCTCCGATGACCGATGGGAGTTTCCTTGGGCTCGACATCGCTGACAGTGAGAACGGAAGTTGTCAAGGTGAATGAGACCAGTGGGCGTTTAGGCGGCTAGTTCGAGCACGCCGCGACGATTCGCAATTTTCGCGAGTCGGATCCGGGCGCGATTATGGACTGGATTCGGGGTGAAGATGCTAGCTAATGAGCGGCACGCTGTCTTCGGAGTGGCGAGTACTGGAACGATTTCGTCCTTAGCCTGGAACGCCGTAAAGACCCGCCGAGAAGTCCCCAGTCGTAGCAAGGCCTCCCGAATAGGCTGAAACACCCACTGCGGATTGCAGCGGTTAGCCGCACAATCCAGGCGAACAATCAGGGCCTTTCGAGAAATCGGAAGGCCCTGTGTCGTTAATGCCCGACGGGTGATCGAGGCATCCTCAAAATTGGCCGGGGAGCGGGCTATATGACTTACCGCGTCAGGGATCGACACTGTGGCTAGGCGGGCAAGTAGCCTTGCGTGGACGCTGCGGGATTTTCGCCCCGGCGAGAACGGATCGCGATGACGACGGGCACCTCCCGACGTAGTGCCTTCCGGCTGCGTACCGTGCGACCGTGCCGGTGGACCCGGCTGGCCTGGCTGGTACCTGCCCTGCTCGTGGCTGCGGCTCTCGTCGTGCTCGCGGTGAACGGGGTGCGCTCCCTGGCCGCGGTGGAGGACTTCCTGCGCAGCTATCCCGGCGTCTCCACCCACCCGGTCGCCACCCCGATCGGAGTGCCGGCCTGGCTGGCCTGGCAGCACGGGCTCAACGCCTTCTTCATCCTGTTCGTCATTCGCACCGGCTGGCAGGTGCGCACGACCAAACGCCCGTCCATCTTCTGGACGCGCACCAACACCGGCTGGTTGCGCACCAGGAATCCGCCGATCCGCATCACCCTCGACCTGTGGCAGCACATCGTGTTCGACACGCTGTGGCTGGTGAACGGGATCGTGTTCTACGTTCTGTTGTTCGCGACCGGGCAATGGCTCAAAATTGTGCCCACCAGCTGGGACGTCTTTCCCAACGCCGTGTCGGCCGGCCTGCAATACGCCTCCCTGAACTGGCCGACCGACAACGGCTGGGCGTACTACAACGCCCTGCAACTGCTCAGTTACTTCACGGTCGTGTTCGTGGCAGCACCCATCGCGCTCGTTACCGGCCTGCGCATCTCTCCCGGACTCTCCGCCCGGTTTCGGCGATTTGATCGGGTCTTTCCCCTGCCCGTCGCACGCAAGCTGCACTTCGCGGCGCTCATCTTCTTCGTGGCATTTATTGTCGTGCACGTTCTGCTCGTGCTCACGACCGGTGCCCGTGCCAACCTCAACCACATGTATGCGGCACGCAGCGACACGGGCTGGCTCGGCGTCTGGATCTTCGTCGGCTCGATCCTGCTGACGGTTGCAGTCTGGGTCGGGGCGCGCCCGGTCGTGGTGCGCGCCATCGCCGCGCGCAGCGGGCGCATCATTCACCGCAAGCGCTAAACCGCAAGCTCTAGGCGGTCCGGGCCTCGGCCTCAAGAACGTCCCGGCTCAGCAGTGCGGCGCCGGCAACCGCAGCGGGCATCACGATGACCGCCGCGCCCGGAATCAGGAACAGCAGGTAGGTGAGTACGCCGAAACCGAGGCTGCGGGATCGGCGGGCGCGCAGCATCCGTCGTCGCTGGCTGAGGGTGAAGCCACGGGCGTCGAAGGCGAATCCGGTAAGTTCAAGCGCGAGGATCCAGCCGCCCAAAACGGCCCCGAGAACGAGCGCGAGCAGCTGACCGAGACCGGGAATCAGGCCGCAGATAAGCAGCAGCAGAGCGACCAATGCCGCGAGGGCGATGAGTCGCACTGCGTCACCGATCGACCATAGCAGGCCGCGCTTCGCTTCGACCGGCGCGTCGCCGAGGCTGGTCTCGACCGCGCGCCAGATGCGCTCGTAGAAGGGGTCGCCGACCAGCAGCGTCACGGCCACAAAGGTGTACGCGAGCAAGAGGATGCCGGCCGCCGCGACCGCAACGCCGGTCACGACCCGCATCCCCGTGCGCCACGGCTCATCCCACCCGCTCGCGAATGGACTGATAGCGACGGCAATCGTCTCGAGGTTGACCAGCAGCACCACGATCCCGGCCAGATAGACGAGGCCGACGATGAAGGCGGGCAGGGCGCCGAGCAGCATCAGGCGGGGCGAGGTAATCCACATTCTGAGGCCGCGACCGAGAAATGCGGCTCCGGCGAGCAACTCGCTCCTGGCGGGTGGACGGTTCATAGGTGTGGGCGTGGTTGAAGGCGGCACCCCCACACCCTAACCCGCCGCCGTGAAAGCCAGGCGGATCCCCGCGGGGACCCGCCTGGCTTAGGCCAGCTGCGGAAACCCGAGGTCGATCTCGGAGCTGGCCGGGTCAGGCCAGCGGGTCGTGACTACCTTGCCCCTGGTATAAAAACGGATGCTGTCTGGCCCGTACATATGCGCGTCACCGAACAGCGAGTTCTTCCAGCCGCCGAAGGAGAACGACCCGACCGGCACCGGGATGGGCACATTGATGCCGACCATTCCGGCTTCGATCTCGAACTCGAACTGCCGGGCAGCCCCGCCGTCGCGCGTGAACAGGGCGACGCCGTTGCCGAACTCGTGCTCGTTGACGAGCGTCACGGCCTCGTCGAAGGTGTCAACGCGCACGACCGAGAGCACCGGGCCGAAGATCTCGTCGTCATAGACCTGCATTCCGGGGGTGACATGGTCGATCAGGCTGACGCCGAGAAAGAAGCCGTCGCTGTCGAAGTTCTGGGCGCGGCCGTCGACGACCATCGTGGCGCCGGCTGCCTCAGCACCGGCCAGGTAGGACGCGACCCGGTCGCGGTGTTCGCCGGTGATGAGCGGTCCCATTTGGGAGGCCGGGTCGGTCCCGGGGCCGACGGTGAGGGTCTTCATGCGCTTTTCGATCGCGGCGACGAGGTCGTCGGCGATGCCGCCGACGGCCACAAGCACGCTCACGGCCATGCAGCGCTCCCCGGCCGATCCGTACGCGGCGTTGATGGCGGCATCCGCTGCCATGTCGAGGTCGGCATCGGGCAACACGACCATGTGGTTCTTGGCCCCGCCGAGTGCCTGCACCCGCTTGCCGTTCTCGGCTGCCCGGCTGTAGATGGATTTCGCGATCGGAGTGGACCCGACAAAGCTGATCGCCCGGACTTCCGGGTTGTCTAGCAGCTCGTCGACGGCCTCCTTGTCCCCCTGCACGACGTTGAGCACCCCGGCGGGCAGTCCGGCTTCCGTGAAGATCTCGGCGATGAAAATAGCCGATGAGGGGTCTTTCTCGCTCGGCTTGAGCAGCACGGTGTTGCCGCAGGCGAGGGCGCTGCCGATCATCCAGAGCGGCACCATGGCTGGAAAGTTGAACGGGGTGACGCAGGCGACGACGCCGACGGGCTGGCGCACCGAGTGCACGTCGATACCGTGCGAAACCTGCTGGGAGAAGTCGCCCTTGAGCATGTGGGCGAGCCCGGTCGCGAACTCGATGTTCTCGAGCCCGCGGGTGATCTCGCCGGCCGCGTCGGAGAGCACTTTGCCGTGCTCGCTCGTGAGAATCGCCGCGAGTTCACTGGTGCGCTCGGCGAGCAGCTCGCGCACCTTGAAGAAGATGGCGGTGCGCTTGGCCAGACTGCTGGCCCGCCACTCCGGCAGTGCCGCCCTGGCCGCCTCGATCGCCTCGACGACGACAGCGCGGGAGGCCAGGACCACCTGCTTCTCCTGCACGCCGGTTGCCGGGTTGAACACCGGGCCGAACCGTTCAGCCGACTCGACGCGCTGGCCGTTGATGTAGTGGGGAATTGTTTGCATGGGGGTGCTCTTTCTGATGGATGACGTGGTTCAGGCGCTCGGCTGCAGGGTGCCGTCGACGAGTTTGACGATCATCGAGCAGTCCTTGCCGCCCTCGCCCTCATCGATCAGCCGCTGAAACAGCTCGGCAACGTGCGCGCCGATTTCGAGCGGGGTGTTGGTCGCACGGGCGGCCGCTATGGCGAGGCCGATGTCCTTGCTCGCGAGCGCGGTGGTGAATGTGGGGGCGAAATCCTGGTTGGACGCGGCCGTCGCGACGACATCCTTGATCGGATACCAGGTGCGCAGCGCCCAGCTGTCGCCAGAAGAAACGGATGCGATATCCCAGAACACCTGCTTGTCCAGTCCCAGCCGCTCGGCCAAAACGGCGCCCTCGGCGGTCGCGGCCAGGTTGATGAACAGCATCAGGTTGTTGCAGATCTTCGCGGCCTGACCGGTCGTTGCTGCCCCGGTGGGGATGATGTGAGCCGCCATCGGCTTGATAAACGCGGTCGCGTCGGCCACCGCGCCGGCCTCGCCGCCGATCATGAAGGTCAGTGTTCCGGCCTTCGCGCCGCTCATGCCGCCGGAGACCGGGGCATCGACGAACCGAGAGCCCGCCGCTGCTGCGGCATCGTGCAGCGCCTGGGCGGTCGCGATGTCGATGGTGGACGAATCCACCAGCAGGGTTTTCGTGTCGGTGTTGGCCAGCACGCCGTCGGCGCCGAAATAGACCGAACGGGCATGCTCCCCCTTGGGCAGCATGGTGAAGACGACATCAGCCCCGGCCACGGCCTGGGCAATGCTGCCGACGGCGGTGACGCCCCCCGTCACTGCGGTGGCGACGGCATCCGGATTCAGATCGAACCCGCGTACCTCGTGGCCGGCGGCCACCATATTGGCTGACATGGGTCCACCCATGTTGCCCAGCCCGATCCAGGCGACTACTGACATGTGAAGCTCCTTTGCTTGTGTTCCTCCACCCTCGCAGCCGGATAGAGTGCAATCAAGGCAAAATTTCACAGGGGGTATGTGCGCAGATGCACAGACTCGAAGGGACCATTCCGTGAGTTCACACCAGCTTCCGAGCCCGAACGACCTGCTCGTACTGCTCACCGTGGCCCGGCTGGGCCGGTTCAACGCGGTCGCCGAGGCACTCGGCACCACCCACACGACGATTTCGCGGCGCATCCTCTCGCTCGATCGCGAACTGGGCGGTCGCACGCTCGAACGCAGCCCGCACGGCTGGGAGCTCACCGAGCTGGGGCGGCACGCGGTCAGCGCGGCCGAAGCGATCGAAGATCGGCTCGGCGCGCTCAGCACGGCGATCAGTCAGACAGATCCGCTTTCCGGGCTGCTGCGCATCAGCACGATCGACGGATTCGGGGCTGAGGTCGTCACGCCGGCGCTCGTGAAGCTGCAACAGAGTCACCCGCGCATCAACATTGAGATGTTCAGCGCCACCCGCAAGGTGAGCCAGAACCGGTCGGGGGTCGACCTGGAAATCGTGGCGGGGCGCAACGACGTCAACAATGCACAGGCGGTTTTTCTCACCAACTACTTTCTGCGGCTGTACGCGAGCCGCGGCTACCTGCTCGCCCGCGGTGTTCCCGCGTCGCTCGACGATATTCCGTCGCACGGTTTTGTGTCCTACGTCGAGAGCGCACTGCTCGTCACCGACCTCGGCTACCGGTCCTCTGAGCTGCCCGAACCCGCCACGACCTTTCAGGCGACCAGCCTGTTCGCGCAGCTGGAAGCAGTGCAGGCCGGCGCCGGGATCGGCCTGCTGCCCAATTTTCTCGTACACGACCGGCCCGAATTCGTGCCCGTCCTGCGCGACGATTTTCAGCGTCAGCTGCCGATTTGGGCCGTGGTGCGGGCCGAATCGCTGCGCTCCCCGGTGGTGCGCGCCGCGATCGAGGCCATCACGCTCGAGATCGCGGGTCGACCGGCGGCCTTCACCGACTGACTGGGCGAGCGGATGTGCGTCACTCGCGCAGCGAGATGGCCCGATCGACGAGATCGGGCCATCGCTTCGTTCCGCCGAGCTAGCGGCGACCGGCCCCAGCCAAATCGGCGGCGGCGCGATCGGCTGATTCGGCGGCATCCGCTGCATCAATGTCGTGCAGCGAGAGGCCGCGTGTTTCCTTGAGGGTCAGCACAACGAGGGCCGTCAGGAGGCAGGCTGCCGCGAGGTAGATGGCCACCGGCACCGAGGAATCGAAGGCGGAGAGCAGGCTCACGGCGATGATCGGGGCGATCGAGCCCGCGATGACCGAGGTGACCTGGTAGCCGAGCGAGACGCCGGAGTAGCGCATGCGGGTGGGGAACATCTCCGCCATAATAGCGGGCTGGCCGGCATACATGAGGGCGTGGAATAGCAGACCCAACATAATCGCGACGATGATGATGAAGTCGTTCGCGGTATCCATCATGGGGAATGCGAAGAAGCCCCAGGTGCCGGCGAGGACGGCACCGAGGAAGTACACCGGGCGGCGGCCGACTCGGTCGGACAGGTGGCCGACGAGCGGAATGACACTGAAGTGCAGGGCGTGGGCGAGGAGTAGAAGCAGCAGTACCCGCGAGGTGTCCATCTCGACGATGATCTTCAAGTAGGTGATCGAGAACACCACCACCAGGTAATAGAGGATGTTCTCGGCGAAACGCAGGCCCATTGCGGTGAAGACGCCGCGCGGGTAGCGACGGAAGACCTCGACGATACCGAAGCCCTTGTCGCCCCCCATGACCTCTTTCTGCGCCTTGAGAAAGATCGGCGCATCGCTGACCTTGGTGCGAATGTAATACCCGACCAGCACGATCACGGCGGAGAGCCAGAACGCGACGCGCCAGCCCCAGCTCAGGAAGGCCTCATCGGAGAGGGTCGAGGCGAGTACGAACAGCACGCCGGTGGCCAGTAGGTTTCCACCGGGCACAGCGGCCTGGGGCCAGCTGGCCCAGAATCCGCGCGACTTCTCCGGGCTGTGCTCGGCGACGAGCAGCACGGCACCGCCCCATTCGCCGCCGACTGCGAAGCCCTGAATGAAGCGCAGGAGCACGAGCAGAACGGGCGCGAGGTAGCCGATCTGCTGGAAGGTCGGCAGACAGCCCATCAGGAAGGTGGCGACGCCGACGAGTACGAGGCTGAACTGCAGCAGTCGTTTGCGGCCGAACTTGTCGCCGAAGTGTCCGAACACGATGCCGCCGATGGGGCGGGCCAGGAATCCGACCGCGTAGGTGGCGAAGGCGGCGATGATGCCCTCGAGCTCACTGCCAGCGTTGGGAAAGAACAGGGTGCCGAAAACCAGGGTTGCCGCAGAGGCGTAGAGAAAGAACTCGTACCATTCCACGACCGTGCCGGCCATGGAGGCTGCCACGACCTTTTTCAGTCCGGACGTCTGTACGTCCTGTCGGGAATTGGATCTGGTCCTGCTCATGGGAGTCCCCTTCGTGTCGTCATTGACACAACGTGCGTGCACGTCGTCTGGCTCGTCTCAGCTTGCGCTTCGCACTGCTGACTGTCAAAGGCGATTCGCGCAGGGGCGCCGTGCAGAAATGCACACGTGGTCTGAGGGAACGAACTCGGCAACGGTATTCTCAAAGGAACAAACAGTGAGGTGGGAACAACGGTGACGCACGCGCATCCGCTGCACGTCGACGTGGAGGTGCCGTGCCTGTGCTGCCTCGCGCCGCAGCCGTTTCACTTCACCTCGCTGAGCGATCAGGTGGTCTGCGCGCAGTGCGTGCACCACATTGGGGCCGAGAAGAGTGAGCGTCGCGACGCTGAGCACGTCAAGCTGTGGGCCGCTCGCTGGGCGGTTTCCGAGTCCGCGCACGAAGAATATATCGCCGAAACGGATGCTCTCCTCGTCGCCCGCGACATTGATCTGACCGCCCTGCGCGCCCAGGTCACCGAGCTCAGTGCCGTCGTGGAAGGTCAGTTTGCGGACGGGATCGACGGGGTGCGTGCCCTGCTGCAGAATGATCTGGTCAAGCGGGCCGAACGCAATACCGAGCTGGCCCGGCGCCAGATTGACTGGGCGATGGGCGGCCTCTGGCGCATCGCTGGGCTGCACCACGACGACCCGGCTCAGCCGGCGAAGTGCTCCTGCGGACGCACAGCCGGCAGCTGCGCGGAGAGCAGCGCAATCGACGCGCTGAGGCAGGCGCTAGGCGACTGGGAGAAGAAGAACGTGCTGCTGCTGCAGGGTGGCCGCCGGCATGGACTGCCGGCGGACCACCCTGCAGTGCTGAACCAGCGCATCCGCTGAACCAGCGTGCTGCGCTGTGCAGGTGCGCGGGCTAGTGCCCGATCGGAACCGGCGCGCCGAGCGGCGGACGCCGTACCAGGAATGCTGTCGGAATGGCGAACAGCGAGATGATCGCGCCGCACAGGAACGCACCGCGAATACCGGCGGCCGTCGCCGACACCTCGTTGACGCCCTGCGCGATCAGCGCGGCCGACTGCGAGGTCATCACGGCGATGAACAGGGCTGTGCCGATGGCGCCGGCGAGCTGCTGGACCGTGCCGACGACCGCGCTGCCGTGGGAGTACAGGCTGGGCCCCAGGGAGCCGAGACCCGAGGTGAACAGCGGTGTGAACAGCAGGGACAGGCCGGCGCTCATGCCGATGTGGGCGACCATGAGCATCCACGGTTCGGTGGTCTCGCCCATCCTGGTCATCGCCCAGAACGCCGCGCTGACCAGGATCGACCCGGGCACCAGCAGGATGGTCGGCCCGCGACGGTCGTAAATACGGCCGACGAACGGCGCGAGCAGGCCCATGGTCAGCCCTCCTGGCAGCAGCAGCAGCCCGGTAGCGAGGGCGGTCATGCCGAGCACGTTCTGCATGTAGAGCGGCAGCAGAATAATGGTGCCGAACAGGGCCAGCATGCTGATGCTGAGCATCGAGATCGACAGGGTGAACGTGCGCGAGGTGAACACGCGCAGGTCGAGCAGGGCACGATCGGTGCGCTGCAACTTGAGTTGGCGCAGCACGAACAGGGCCAGGGCGACCAGGCCGACGCTGAGCGGCAGCCAGCCGGCCATTGCTGCGCCGCCCAGGTTGCTCAGACCGTAGACGAACCCGCCAAAGCCGAAGGCCGAGAGGATGACCGAGAGCACGTCGATCGGAATCTGGCGCGGCGTGGTCACGTTCTGGATCCGTGAGGCGCCGAGGACGAGGGCGCCGATGGCGATCGGCAAGACCAGGATGAACATCCAGCGCCAGTCGAGCACGCTGAGGATGATGCCCGAGATGGTCGGGCCGATCGCCGGGGCGACCGAGATGACGATGGAAATGTTTCCCATGGTCTTGCCGCGGGAGCTGGGTGCGACGAGGGTCATCACGGTCGTCATGAGCAGGGGCATCATGATGGCCGTTCCGCTGGCCTGCACGATGCGGCCGAGCAGCAGCACCTCAAAGCCAGGAGCGAGCGCGGCGATCAGGGTGCCGGTGCTGAACAGGGTCATCGCGGCGATGAACACCGGGCGGGTGTTGAAACGCTGAATGAGAAAACCGGTGATCGGAATGACCACGGCCATCGTGAGCATGAATGCCGTGGTCAGCCACTGCGCGGCGGTCGCCGTGATGCTGAGGTCGTCCATGAGGTGCGGCAGGGCCACACCCATGATGGTCTCGTTCAGAATGACCACAAACGCCGAGACCAGCAGCAGCCGAATCACCAGCTGGTTGCGCTTGGCATCGGCATCGGGGCGGCGGTCCACCGTGGTTGTGGGCACGCTGGCTGTTGTGGTCATAACTGGTCCTGACAGTGGTACGAAAAAGGATATGCATAAAACGACATGCGAAAATGAGCGGCCGCCGCCCCCCGAGCCGGCTCACTGTGTGCGCCTCTAGGTGCAGCGTTTTGCAGGGTGTGAATTATTCCTGGACACGCGAATTAGCCACCGCGAACCGGATGAGGCGCGCGATTTAGGCCAGGCGGAGCTTGAGATAGGGTGCGGTGCGGCTGGTCGGGTGGGCCGCCACGGTCGCGGGGGTGCCGGCCGCGATGATTTGGCCGCCCTGGTCGCCACCGGACGGGCCGAGGTCGATCACCCAATCGGCGGCGGCGACCACGTCCATCTCGTGTTCAACCACGACGACGGTGTTGCCGGCGTCGACCAGGCGTCCGAGCTGCTGCAGGAGCAGCTCGACGTCGGCCGGATGCAGCCCGGTCGTCGGCTCGTCGAGCAGATAGAGAGTGTGGCCGCGGCGGGCGCGCTGCAGCTCGGTCGCGAGCTTGATGCGCTGGGCCTCGCCGCCGGAAAGCTCGGTGGCCGGCTGCCCGAGTCGCAGATAGCCCAGGCCCACCTCGCGCAGGGTCTCGAGGCTGCGCGCGGCGACGGGGACGTCTTCGAGAAAGTCGAGCGCGGCATCCACTGTCAGGCCGAGTACCTGGGCGATGTTCTTGCCGCGGTAGGTCACCGCGAGGGTCTCGGGGTTGTAGCGCGAACCCCCGCAGTCCGGGCAGGGCGCGTAGCTGCCCGGCAGAAAGAGCAGTCCGACCGCCACGAAACCCTCACCGAGGCAGGTCTCGCAGCGGCCGCCGGCCACGTTGAACGAGAACCGTGACGCGGTGAAGCCTCGCGCCCTGGCGTCGTCGGTGGCGGCAAAGGTGGCTCGCACGGCATCGAACAGGCCGGTATAGGTGGCGAGGTTGGAGCGCGGGGTGCGGCCGATCGGCTTCTGGTCAACCTGCACCAGGCGATCCACGGCTTCGAGGCCGGTGACCGCGGCGACCGGGCTCGAGTCGAACTCGACTTCGGTATCGGGGTCGCCCAGATCGAGCACCGGAACGTCGTCGGGGTCGGGGTGCAGGTGTCGACCGACGGCCTCGGCGAGCACCTGGCTGACCAGGGTGGATTTGCCCGAGCCACTGACGCCGGTGACGGCCGTCAAAACCCCGAGCGGAATCTGCGCATTGAGACCCTGCAGGTTGTGCCGGGTCACGTCGTGCAGACCCAACCAGCCAAGCGGATGCCGCAGCTCGCCCCGCGCCACCGGCTCCCGGTCCGCAGCAAACAGGTAGCGCCGCGTGACCGAGGCGTCGACCTCGGCCAGCCCCGCGGTCGGCCCGCTGTAGAGCACCTCGCCGCCACCCTCGCCGGCCCGAGGACCGACGTCGACGACCCAATCGGCGCGCCCGACGACGTCCATATTGTGTTCGACCACGAAGACGGAGTTGCCCGAGAGCTTGAGCTGTTCGAGCACGAGCAGCAGCGGCTCGGCGTCGGCCGGGTGCAGACCGGCCGAGGGCTCGTCGAGCACGTAGATCACCCCGAACAGGCCAGAGCGCAGTTGGGTGGCGATGCGCAGCCGCTGCATCTCGCCCGGCGAGAGCGTGGGGGTCGAGCGGCCGAGGGCCAGATAGCCGAGGCCCAGTTCGAGCAGCACATCGATGCGGCGCAGCAGGTCCCCGGCCAGGGTGACGGCCACCTCTGACACAGAGTCGCCCGACACAATCGGCCGCAGAACATCGGCCAGAGCCGTCATCGGCAGGGCGTTGAGCTCGGCGATCGAGTGACCGGCCACGGTGACGGCGAGGGCTTCCGGCTTCAGGCCACTGCCACCGCAGTCGGGGCACGGGCCGGTATCGACGTAGCGCAACACCCGCTGCCGCACGTTCGGGCTCTTGCTGTCGGCGAGGGTGTGCAGCACGAAACTCTTGGCGCTCCAGAAGCGGCCCTGGTAGGGCTTGGCGATGCGGTCGCGCTGCGGCACGACCTCGACCACCGGCTGTTCCTCGGTAAACAGAATCCAGTCCCGGTCGGCTCTGGACAGGTCCTGCCAGGGCAGGTCGATGTCGTAGCCGAGCACCGCGACGATGTCGCGCAGGTTCTTGCCCTGCCAGGCACCGGGCCAGGCCGCGATGGCGCCGTCGCGAATGCTGAGGGTGGGATCGAGCACCATCGATGCTTCACTGACCGTGTGCGCCATCCCCAGACCGTGGCAGCGCGGGCAGGCACCCATCGCGGTGTTTGGCGAAAAGGAGTCGGATTCGAGGCGACCGGCAGCATCCGCTGGATATATGCCGGCACGGGAATACATCATGCGGAGCGAGTTAGACAGCGTGGTGACCGTGCCGACACTCGAACGGGAACTCGGTGTACCGCGTCGTTGCTGCAGGGCGACCGCCGGGGGCAGGCCGGTGATCTCATCGACGTGCGGGGTATGCCCTTGTTGAATGAGCCGACGAGCGTAGGGCGCTACCGACTCAAAGAAACGGCGCTGAGCCTCGGCAAAGATGGTGCCGAAGGCGAGCGAGGATTTGCCGGAGCCCGAGACGCCGGTGAAGGCCACGATGGCGTCCCGGGGCACATCGACGTTCACATTGCGCAGGTTGTTCTCGCGGGCACCGCGCACCCGCACGAAACCCTCGGATTGATTTTCACTAAGCATCCGAGCAAGTGTAGTTCGCTCGATTGGGAACCGCGCGGCTCAGATCGAGGTGGCGTCCTCGACCTGGCCGACGAGCTCTTCGATGATGTCCTCCAGAAAGAGCACACCGGTCACGGTGCCGTTGGCGTCGAAGGACGTCGCTACGTGCGCTCCGAGGCGTCGCATCGACGCGAGCGCGTCTTCCAGCTCGCTGTCACACGACACGGATGCGAGACGCCGCAGCCGTTTACTCGGTACCGGCTGGGTGAAGGTGTCGACGCTGGTGAGATCCATGACGTCCTTGAGGTGCAGATAGCCGGTCGGCTGATCGTCGTCGTCGGTGAGGATGTACCGCGAGAATCCGTGCTGGCTGACGGCCCGCTGAATGTCGGCCGGTGAGGCCGTGGAGGGCAGGCAGACCATCGATTCGATCGGCACCTGCACGTCGGACACCTTTTTCGCCGTGAACTCGAACGCGGCTGTGAGCGTGCCGGAGGCATCCTGCAGCATGCCCTCGCGGGTGGACTGCTCCACGATGCTGGCGACCTCGTCGAGGGTGAACACGCTCGTCGCCTCGTTTTTGGGCTCGACCTTGCACAGGCGCAGCACGCCGTTGGCTAGCCAGTTCAGGCTGAAGATAATCGGGTTGAACACCCGAGCCACGAACACGAGTGGCGGCGCCAGAATGAGGGCGGCCTTTTCGGGAACGGAGAACGAGATGTTCTTCGGAATCATCTCGCCGAAGACAACGTGCAGAAAGGTCACCAGAATCAGCGCGAAGCTGAAGGCGATCGTGCTGATCATGCCCTCGGAGAGGCCGGTTCCCGCGAGCGGGTATTCGAGCAGACCGTGAATGGCCGGCTCGGAGACGTTCAGAATGAGCAGTGAACACACCGTGATACCCAGCTGGCTGGTGGCGAGCATGAGTGTGGCGTGTTCCATGGCCCACAGGGTGGTCTTGGCGGCCTTGCTGCCCTGGGCGGCGAGCGGTTCCATCTGGGAGCGCCGGGCGGAGATGACGGCGAATTCGGCGCCGACGAAGAACGCGTTCACCACCAACAGCACGACGAGCCAGATCAGTCCGGGCAGGTACGCGGTTAAATCGGCGCTACTCATGAATCAGGTCTTTCTGAATTTTATTGACGATGCGGTCGTGCGGGGTGGCGAGGCTCGGATCGGTCTCGGGGTCGGCGGGCGTATAGCGGACGCGGTGAACGCGTACGCCGTCGACGCGGTCGATGCGCAGCACGCCGCCCTCGATGGCGACCTCGTCACCGAGTTCGGGGATGCGATCGAGCTGATCGGCGAGGAATCCGCCGACCGTGTCGTAGTCGCCGTCGGTCGGGACGGTGACGCCGGCCCGGTCGAACAGCTCGTCGGGGCGCCAGGCCGCGTCGAACACGACCGACCGGCCGGAGCGGATGACGCCGGCTTTGGCCCGGTCATGCTCGTCTTCCAGCTCGCCGACGAGTTCTTCGACGAGGTCTTCGAGGGTGACGATGCCGGCGGTTCCGCCGTATTCATCGGCGACCACGGCAATCTGGAACCCCTGCTGGCGCAGAGCGGCGAGCAGGGAATCTACGCCCATGGTCTCGGGAACGCGCAGGGCCTCCACTTTCAGGTCAGCGGCCGTCACCGTGGCCCGCTCATCCAGTGCAACGGCGAAGGCCTGTTTCACGTGCAATACGCCGACGATGTCATCGGCGTTCCTGTCGATCACGGGGAACCGTGAGTAGCCGGTGCTGGTCGCAAGACGCACAACGGCCTCGGCCGTGTCGGTGACATGAACGGAAGCCATGCGCACCCGGGGGGTCATGACATCCGCTGCTGAGTGGTCGGAGAACCGCAGGGTGCGGTGCAGCATGGCGGCGTGGTCGTCGTCCAGCACCCCCTCGAGGGCTGAGCGGCGCACCAGAAAGCTCAGCTCTTCGGCGCTTCGGGCACCGGAAAGCTCTTCTTTCGGTTCAATTCCAAACCGGCGAATGATCGCGTTGGCCGTGTTGTTGAATAGCAGAATGACGGGTTTGAACACGGCCGTGAACACGGTTTGGGCCGGCACGACGATTTTCGCGGTTGCCAACGGCACGGCGAGGGCGAAGTTCTTGGGAACGAGCTCGCCGATCACCATGGAGAACAGCGTCGCGAGCGAGATCGCGATGATCGTTCCCAGCAGCGGCACGATGCCGGCCGGTACGCCCGCACTTGTCAGCGGCCCGCTGAGCAGGGATCGAATGGCCGGTTCGAAGGTGAATCCGGTCAGCAGCGTGGTGAGGGTGATGCCCAGTTGGGCGCTCGACAGGTGCGTCGAGGTGATCTTGAGCGCCTTGATAGTCGGACCGAGTCGCTTTTCGCCGCGATCGCGGCGAGCTTCGAGCTCATTGCGGTCGAGCGTAACCAAGGCGAACTCGGAGGCTACGAAAATTCCCGTTCCGACGGTGAGTAGGAGTCCTACGCCCACCATGATCCACTCATACATATTGTGCTCCTCTCAGTTCGAGAGGCATGTCGGTGGTGGCGGGCGAGGGTTTATGCGAGGGAGGGTCTTCCATTGTGCTTATAAACCTACAGACGGATGCTGACAAACCGCCGGTCCGCCAACGCTACGACACCGCCGGTTCGACGACTACCGCCGGAAGCTCGCGGAGCACGACCTTCATGATCTTGCCGGTGGCCGTGCGCGGCAGGGTATCGACGAACGTGATGCAGTCGGGCACCTTGAAGGCGGCGATCAGGTACCGGGTGTGGGTGAGCAGTTCGACGTCCGTCACCAGCGAGTCCGGACGCAACACGACGTAGGCCTTGGGCCGCTCGCCCCACTTGGGGTGCGGGATGCCGACCACGGCAACGTCGAGCACGGTCGGGTGGGTGAGCATCGCGTTCTCGACCTCGATGGTCGAGATATTCTCGCCGCCCGAGATAATGATGTCCTTGGCCCGGTCCTTGACCTCGATGTACCCGTCAGGGTGCATGACGCCGAGGTCGCCGGTGTGGAACCAGCCGCCGCGAAAGGCATCCGCTGTGGCCTGCGGGTCGTTGAAGTAGCCGAGCATGACGTTGTTGCCGCGCAGCACGATCTCGCCGATCGTTGCCGCATCGGCCGGAACGTCGATCATGGCGGAGTCGACGATGCGGGCTGATTCGGCTTGCACCATGCCGACGCCCTGGCGGGAGATCTTGCGGGCACGCTCGTCGGCGGGCAGGTCGTCCCACTCGCGCTGGTATTCGCAGATCGTGTACGGACCGTAGACCTCGGTCAGGCCGTAGACGTGCACGACCGTGATGCCGAGCGCGTCGAGCTGTTCGATCACGCGCGGCGACGGCGGGGCGCCGGCGGTCGTGATCGACAGCGGAGTCTCGAGCACGTGCTTCATCGGTGCGTTGGCGATCACGCCGCACACCGTGGGCGCGCCGCATAGGTTGGTCACTCCGAGGGTGTCAATGGCCGACCAGACTGATTCGGCCCGAACCGTGCGCAGGCAGACGTGGGTGGCACCGGCAGCCGTGACCGCCCACGGGGTGCACCAGCCGTTGCAGTGGAACATGGGCAGGGTCCACAGGTAGACGGAATCGCTGGTGAACTTGTTGTGGAATACCTCGCCGAAGGAGTTGAGGTAGGCGCCGCGGTGCGAGTACATGACGCCCTTGGGCTTGCCGGTCGTGCCCGAGGTGTAGTTGATCGAGATCACAGCGCGTTCGTCGGTGACCTCCCATGCCAGCGGCTCGGCGGAGTCGTTGTCGGCCTCGGCCAGAAATGACTCAAGGGTTTGCTGGCCGACGCCCCGGCCGCTCTCGGTGAGGCCAAACTCGCCGTCGGCGATTTCGATCACACACTTGAGCGAAGCGGATGCCGCGAACGCGTCACCGACACCGCTGACCAGCTCGGCGTCAATGAACAGCAGGGTCGCCTCGGAATGCTCGAGCACGTAGTGCACCTCCGGCCCCGCCATCCGGGAATTCAACGCGACGAGCACCCCGCCGGCCAGCGGAACGGCGTAGTGGGCGATTAGCATCTCGGGTATATTCGGCGCGAGGAATATAACCCGGTCGCCCGGCGTGATACGCGAGCGGATGGCGTGGGCCAGCTCCTCGGCGGCCTGCGCGAACTCCCGGTAGCTGTAGCGCCGAGCGCCGTAAACGATCGCATCCTTGTTTGGGAATACTTCGGCGCTGCGCTGCAGAAATCGCATCGGTGTGAGCGGTGAATCGTTGGGCGAGCTGGTCTTGGTATCAATCACGCGGGACTCCTTTGTCCGGAAAGATGTAGCGAAGTGGGGCTAGTGGAAGGCGCTGACCCCGGTGAGGTCACGGCCGATGAGCAGCGACTGGATGCTCTCGGTGCCCTCATAGGTGTGGATTGACTCGATGTCAGCGAGGTGCTGAATAACGTGGTTTTCGAGCAGGATGCCGTTGCCACCGAGCATGTCGCGGGCCAGCGACGCGAGCGAGCGCGCCGCCCGGGTGTTGTGGAATTTGGCCAGGCTGGCCTGGATCGGGCGCAGCGTTCCGGCCGCGTCGAGTTCGGCCAGGCGCATGCAGTGCAACTGCATCGAGGTGAGTTCGGAAAGCATGAGAGTGAGGCGTTCCTGCACGATCTGAAAACCGGCGATCGGCTTGCCGAACTGTACCCGCTGCTGGGCATAGTTGAGGGCCGCTTCGAACACCGCGGTGGCGTGTCCGAGAGCCGACCAGGCCACACCGAGCCGGGTCGCGAACAGAACGACAGCGGTGTCCTTGAAGGTATGGGTGCCCGGCAGTACAGCGTCGAGGGGAATCCGCACGTCGGTCAGCGTGATGCGGGCCTGGTGCACGGCGCGCAGAGAGCCTTTGCCGAGCATCGTCTCGCCGTGATACCCGGGCAGGGACTGGTCGACCAGAAATCCGCGCACGTTGCCGTCGTCGTCGCGGGCCCAGACCACGGTCACATCGCCGACCGAGCCATTGCCGATCCACTTCTTCTCGCCGTTGATCACCCACTCGTCACCGTCTCGGTGGGCGGTGGTCTCCAAGGCCACCGAATCCGAGCCGTGGTCCGGTTCGGTCAGGGCGAAGGCGCCGAGCTTCTCGGCCCGGGCGAGTGGCACCAGCCAGGTGGCTTTCTGCTCGTCGCTGCCGAACATGGCGATGCTGCGCAGGGCGAGCCCGCCCTGCACGGCCACAACGGTGCCCATCGAACCATCGCCGCGGGAGATTTCCATGTTGACCAGGCCCGCCGCGAGCGGAGACATGGGAGTGAGGCCCGGACCTTCGACGCCGTCCGTGAGCAGGTCAAGCTCGCCGAGGCGGCGAGCCAGGTGCAGCGGGTACTCCGCTTTGTCCCAGGCTTCGCTCAGCTCGTCGAGCGTCTCCACCGCAAAGGTACGTGCCCGGCCCCAGAAGGCCCGATCCGCCTCGGGAATATCGGCGAAGACGCCGTAATAGTCGGTGTCAAGCGGGGCGGACACATCGTAATCGGGCATCATTGCCTTTCGCAGCAGCGGGTGTGACTACAGTTCTACCTGACACTGAGTTTCAGGTCAAGTGACACTTAGTGTCAGATGCCGCCCGATTGGTACCGGCCCGCGATCGCCCGGGCGACGTCGTCGGGCAGGGCGGAGGCCGGAAACACCGCGACCAGCAGCTCGCTGACCGGGGTGGCCGCGGCCACGCCTCCGGGGGCAAAGCGAGTGCGTACCGCCTGCAGGTGGGCGGCCAGTCCTGCCGAATCCAGCATCCGTTCTGTTCCGGCAGCGCGAATCATGCGGCGCAGCTCATAATTGTGCGTGGCCGTCACTGCCGCAGCGAATTGAATGGCCAGCACCGGGTCGACCTGCGGCAGCCGTCGCCGCAGATAGGCAGAGAAGGTCTTCTCGTAGCGCGACACCATGACCGTTTCCCGGTCGCGCAGAACGGATGTCTGGCGCACCACCCGGTCGCGCACCCGCACGACCTCGAGGCGCTCCCGAAATCGCTCGAAAACGAGCGCGGCAGCGTCGCATACGGCCAGCCACGGGTCATCGTGTTCGCGGGTGAAATACTCGCCGATCTGCTCGAGCAGCTCATCATGATCGGCGAAGATCACGTCGTCCTTCGACCGGAACTGTCGAAAAAAGGTGCTGCGGGACACCCCGGCGGCGGCGGCGATCTGGGCCGCGCTGGTGGCCTCGTATCCCTGGGTGTGGAACAGGCCGACGGCGATGTCGGCGACGGCGACGCGGCTGCGGGCATCCGCTGGTCGCGAACTGGAAACCGAGGTGAGGGTGGCTGGTGCAGACGGATCAGACATGGTCTGGCGAAATTAGCACGGAACGGTGGGCGGCCGTCGCGCCGCCGCGGGAAGACGGTCGGGGCCCGGGCCCGGTCGCTGGGCCCATGTTCTATCGTGGGCCCACTTTCCGGGCCCGGGCCCGGGCCCGGAAAGTGAAGGGGCGGGCCGGGGCAGATTGCGGCTCGGGTGGACGTACCGGCGTATGCACAAGGTTTCCATAAGGCCCGCGAAGCACGCTTGCACCATTCGCTCACCCTGAGGAGATAGGTGTGTCATGAGCAGGTTCGAAGGTAAGGGAATCGTCCGCAGCAACAGCAATTCCTCCGGAATGCGAGGTAGTCCACCTTCCCAGGAGCGTGCAAGATCCAAGCGAATCTTCGGCAAGCCCATGCGCATCCTCGCCGCCGGCATGGCCGCCGTGCTCTACGCCGGACTCGGACTGTCTGCCGCACTCCCCGCGCAGGCTGCCGTTGCCCCAGTCGGTCAGGGCTTCGCCGTCACGGCTTCTGACCTCGCCTACATTCTCAAGCAGATCAAGATCGCCGAAGCCCACGTCGCCAACACCACCTCCGCTACCGGCCCGTGCGGCGCGCTCGTCGGCACCGGCCCCAACCAGATCGGTAGCCCGCTGCTCTCGCTCGGACTGCGCACCGTCGACGGTTCCTGCAACAACCTGCAGCCCGGCCAGGACCAATTCGGCGCCGCCGACCAGGTTTTCCCGCGCCTGGCGACGCCGGTCTTCTCCGCAGCGGATGTCACTCCCTCCGGCTTCGGACCGCCGAACCCGACCTCCTACGCCCAGAAAAAGGGCCTCGTCTTCGACTCGGAGCCGCGCACGGTCAGCAATTTGATCGTCGATCAGACCTCGACCAACCCGGCCGCCATCGCTGCCGCCGGAAACCCGGTGCGGACCCAGGGTAATGAGGGCGTTGTGGCCTGCACGACCGACCCGAGCCCGGACGTGCCGTTCGGCGTTCCGGCCGGCTGCATCCCCTCCCACGAGACACTGTTCATGCCGAACGTGACGACCGATGTCGGCCTCTCGCCGCCATATAATTCACTGTTCACCCTGTTCGGTCAATTCTTCGACCACGGCATTGACCAGACGGTCAAGGGCGGCGGCACCGTCTTCGTGCCCTTGCAGGCCGATGACCCGCTGGTCGCCGGGCCGGACCACGTGTTCGGCAACGCTGACGACCTCGACCCGAACCTGCGCTTCATGGTGCTGACCCGCGGCCAGAACCAGCCCGGAGCCGACGGCGTCGCGGGCGATAACCCGTCCACCCCGGCCGATGAGAGCGCCGACGACATTCGGGATGCCCTCAACACCAACTCGCCTTGGATCGACCAGAGCCAGACCTACTCCTCGCACGCCTCGCACCAGGTATTTCTGCGCGAGTACGTCACCGAGGGAAATCGACCGGTTGCCACCGGCAAGCTGCTCGGCGGACCGGCCGGACCCACAGCTGGCGGTATGGCCACCTGGGCGACCGCCAAGGCCCAGGCCGCGAACGTGCTCGGACTCCTGCTCGTCGACCAGAACGTCACCAACATTCCGATGTTGGCAGTGGATGCCTACGGCAAGTTCATCCCGGGACCGCTGCGCGGAATGCCGCAGTATGCCACCGCGACCGGCCTGGTCGAGGGTGACCCGGCGAACCCCGTGGCCGTTCCGAGCAACGTGCTGTACTTCAACACCCCGTTCCTCACCGACATCGCGCACAACGCGGAGCCGAAAGCCGGACTTACCCCGGACGGTAACTCGACTGCGACCGCTGACTTCGCCAGCCAGCCGGCCGGAACCTACGACGATGAAATGCTCAACGCGCACTTCATCGCCGGAGACGGTCGCGTCAACGAGAACATCGGCCTGACCGCCATTCACCAGGTCTTCCACTCGGAGCACGACCGCCTGGTGGATGATATCGAGAACACCCTGACCAACGACACTTCTGCCAAGGGCGTTGCGGCCCTGGCCGAGTGGAAGTTGGCCAGTGGGGCCGCCGGCTGGAACGGCGAGCGTCTGTTTCAGGCTGCTCGATTCATCACCGAGATGGAATACCAGCACCTCGTGTTCGAGGAATTCGCGCGCAAGGTGCAGCCGGGAATTAACCCGTTCGAACCGTTCGCGTTCACGCAGACCGAGATCAACCCCGCGGTCAAGGCGGAGTTCGCTCACGCCGTGTACCGCTTCGGGCACTCCATGTTGACCGAGACGATCTCGCGTACGAACGAGGGCAAGCCCGGCGCCGACGGCGAGTTCGGAACGAGTGACGACGTTCAGGGCAGCCTGAACGACATCTCCCTGCTCGAGGGGTTCCTCAACCCGCCTTCGTATACCGACGGTGGGCCCGATGGTCAGCTGACCTCCGAGGAGGCAGCCGGCAGCATCATCATGGGTATGAGCGACCAGGTTGGTAACGAACTCGACGAGTTCGTCACCGATACGCTGCGCAACGACCTGCTCGGCTTGCCGCTCGACCTGGCAGCGATCAACATGACTCGTGCGCGTTCTGAGGGCGTGCCGCGGTTGAACGTGTTCCGCCGCGACCTGTTCAACAAGACCAACGACGGGGCGCTCAAGCCCTACACGAACTGGATCGACTTCGGGGAGAACCTCAAGCACCCGGAATCGCTGATCAACTTCGTGGCCGCCTACGGTCAGTACCCCACCATCACGGGCGCGACCACGCTCGACGGCAAGCGTGACGCCGCACGACTGATCGTGAGCCCGGACGCCCTGGCCGGGGAGTTCTCTCCGGATGGCGCCATGGACTTCATGAACAGCACGGGAGCGTGGGCCAACTCGGGCACGCACTCGATCACCGGTCTCGACGAGGTCGACCTCTGGGTCGGCGGACTCGCAGAGATGACCACGCCGTTCGGTGGCCTGCTCGGCACGACGTTCAATTACGTGTTCGAGAACCAGATGACCGACCTGCAAAACGGTGACCGGCTGTACTACCTGGCCCGCACGCCCGGCATGAACCTGCGCACCCAGCTGGAGGGCAACTCGTTTGCCGAATTGATGATGCGCAACACGAACGCGCATTCGCTCAAAGCGGATCCCTTCGCCACGGCCGACTGCAAGTTCGAGCTGAAGAACCTGGCTGGAACCGTCGCAGGCTTCGCGGCTTCGGGCAACACCGTCGCCAACGACCCGCAGTCCGAGTGTGACGAGACAGCGCTGCTGATTCGCATGCCCGACGGCACGATCAAGTACCGTGCCCGCAACACGGTCGACCCGACCGGCATCAACGGCCAGGCGGTCTACAACGGCACCGCCCAGGTGGATCGGGTATTCGGCGGCAACGACAACGACACCTTTTGGGGTGGCCTCGGCAACGACGTCATCGAGGGTGGTGGCGGAGCAGACGTGGCTCTCGGCGGTGAAGGTGACGACATCATCACCGACCTTGCCGGAGACGACGTGCCCAAGGGTGGCCCCGGCAACGACGCGATCGACGCCGGTCCCGGACTCGACATCATCATGGGTGGCGAGGGCAAGGACTTCACCAACGGTGGAGCCAATGCCAACGAAACCTTCGGCGGCGCCGACGACGACTTCATCATTCTCGGTGAAAGCCTCGACGCGGCCTTCGGTGACGGTGGCGACGACTGGGAAGAGGGCGGCAACCAACCCGACCTCATGATCGGAGACAGTAGCAATCTGTTCTTCCTGGACGACTCACAGAAGCCCGGTCACGACTTCATGATCGGCCAGGGCGGCGATGACGACTACGACATGGAGGGTGGCGACGACATTGGCGTTGCCGGTCCGGGAATCGAAAAGAACGCTGGCGGGTCCGGCTACGACTGGTCGACCGGCCAGGGTGACCCGCAGGCGCAGGACGCCGATCTGGCCCTGCCGATCGCGCCCCTCGACATTCTGCAGGTCGGTGTGCGCGACAAGTTCAATGAAGTCGAGGCACTTTCCGGCTGGAAGCTGAATGACATCCTGCGTGGTGACGACCTTGTTCCCAGTGCTGTGGGTGGCGGCGGCTTCATCGGCTGTGACGTTCTGGACCAGGCCGGAGTTGACCGCATTGCGGGCTTCGACGCGCTGATTCCGGAATTCACGACCACGCTGGCATCCGTTGTCGCACTGTCGGCACAGGGTGACTGCCCGATCCTGACCGGCCCGAACGTCTGGGGCGCCGGCAACGTGCTCCTCGGCGGCGGCGGAAGCGACCTGATCGAGGGACGAGGAGCCGACGACATCATCGACGGTGACGCGTACCTCAGCCTTCGACTGAGCGTTCGGACCAACCCGAACGATCCGGCGACGGAGATCGGCAGTGCCAGCATCAACGGCACGAACCAGAGTGCAATGACCAGCCAGTACCTGTCTGACGGCGCCGGTGGACTCACCGGGCCGACGCTGCAGGAGGCTGTCTTCGCCGGCGCGGTCAACCCGGGCAACATCGTGGCTGTCCGCGAGATCCTCTACGGAACGGGTGGTATCGACAGCGCGCAGTTCTCTGGTCTGACCAGCGACTACGAGGTGACGACGACCGGCGGCGACGGCACTCTCGGTTCTGCGGGCTCGGTCACCACGGTGATCGACAACCGCGGCACCGACGGCACCGACACCCTGCGCAACATCGAGCGCCTGCAGTTCAGCGACACCGTGGCTCCGGGAACCCCGACCATCGGTGCGGCCATTGCCGGCAACGGGCAGGCAACCGTGGACTGGACCGCGTCGCCGACCGGCATCGCCACCAGCTTCTCGGTGAGGGTGCTCGACTCGTTCGGAGACCAATTCGGTGCACTCCGCACCGCAGCCGGAACCGCGTTCAACCTGGTGGTCACCGGGCTGAACAACGGCTCCAGCTACACCTTCCAGGTATCGGCGACCAACGTGGAGGGGACGAGCGCATTCTCGGCACAGTCCAACGCGGTGACTCCGTCGGCACCGGTGGTCGCGGGAGCTCCGACGATCGGAACCCCGGTCGCCGGTGACGCCCAGGTGAGCGTGAACTGGACGGCCCCGACGCCGGTGGCCAACCAGGCGACAATCACGGGCTACCGGGTTCGCACCTACGAAGGAACGAGCGCCACGGTGTTCCGAACCTCGCTGGTCGCTGACGTCTCTACCGTCACGATTACCGCTCTGACCAACGGAACCGGGTACACCTTCGACGTCGCCGCGATCAACGCGGTCGGCACCGGAGCGGCCTCGGCCCGGTCAGTGGTAGTCACCCCGACCGCCCCGGTGGTGCAGTTGGTAGCCGGAGCTCCCGTGATCGGAACCCCGGTTGCCGGTAACGCATCGGCGACAGTGAACTGGGCCGCCCCGGCACCGGTGGCCAACCAGGCACCGATCACGGGCTACCGGGTGCGCACCTTCGTCGGAACGGGAGCAACGGCTGTTGCCACCGCGACGGTGGCCAACGTCACCAGCACGGTGATCGGGTCGCTGACGAACCGTACCGGGTACACCTTCGATGTCTCCGCGATCAACTCGGTCGGCATCGGAGCGGCATCCGCTCGTTCGGTCGCGGTCACACCGCGCACGGAGTTCGTGCTCCCCACGGTGATCGCACGCACGCCGGCGTCCGGTGCTCGCTCGGTCAGCCAGACCGGCAATCTGACGGCGACGTTCAGTGAACCTGTTGCCGGGGTCAGCGGAACGACGTTCGTGCTGCGGCTCGGTACCACGGTGGTTCCGGCACTGGTTTCGTACAATGCCACGACTCGGGTCGCGACGTTGAACCCGAGTGCGACTTTGCTCGCCGACCGCAGCTACACGGCTACTCTGTCGGGCATTCGGGACGCGGCCGGCAACACGATGGTGACGAGTACCTGGTCGTTCATCACCGGCCCGGCTCCGACGATCACCACGAGGACCCCCGCCGCGGGAGCCACCGGGGTGCGCCGGAACGCCAACGTGACCGCGCTCTTCAGTGAAGACATCACCGGAGTCAGCGCGACCACGGTTCGGATCACCCGAGTCTCCACCGGTGCGGTCGTCACCACCTCGTCGGCATTCAATGCCACCACGAACGTTTTGACCATCAACCCCTCGGTGACCCTGACCTCGAACGTGCAGTACCGGGTGACCATCACCGGTGGCACCGTGAGCGTTCGAGATCTGATCGGGAACCCGTTCGTGACGAGCACCTGGACATTCACGACCGGCGCCCTGCTCTAGGAAATACCTGATCCGCTTCACCCGGCCGGCGACTGAATCCAGTCGCCGGCCGGTCCCACCACTACAGCTGAACAGCACAAAGCCTTGAGGAGAGAAATGACATCACGCAGGGAAGTTCTCCAGCTCGGCGCCTTCGGTGCGCTTGGTCTGGCCAACATGGAAGGGAATGACAATGACGTTCCGACCGTGCCGCTGCCCACTCAAAGCCAGCTCGCCCCCGCGAACATGCCGGTGCCCTACGCCGGCGTCTTTCGCCGCCCGCCGGTGCTTGCCCCGTACCAAACCGGTTTCGACGAGGGTGACCCCGACCGCCCATTCGCCCGGTACGCACTCACCCAAAAACTTGGCCAGGCGCAGTTTGTGCCGGGCCTGTCGACCACGATCGCCGGCTACAACGGCATCTTCCCAGGGCCGACCATTCGGGCTAGGCAGGGTACCCGGTGCGAGGTGCGCATTCGCAACGCACTGCCGGCCAAAGGCCTGCTGCATCCCAGCGCCTTCCGCACCGTGACCCACCTGCACGGCTCGGCGTCGCTGCCGCAGTACGACGGCTACGCCAACGACGTCACGGCCCCCGGAGACGTCAAGAACTATCACTATCCGAACTGGCAAAACGCCCGCACGCTGTGGTACCACGAGCATAACCACCATGTCACCGCGCAAAACGTCTACGCCGGCCTGGCCGCGTTCTATCCCCTGTCGGACGCCTATGAGCGCGCACAGCTGCCCCAGGGCGAGTTCGATGTGCCGCTGATGATTTCCGATGCACTTTTCAACGCCGACGGCTCCCTCGGCTACAACGACCGCTTGCACAGCGGATTTTACGGCGACATCATCCTGGTCAACGGTGTGCCCTGGCCGACCATGAAGGTCAAGCCGCGCATCTACCGCTTTCGGGTGCTGGACACCTCTCCCTCCCGCACGTACCGCCCTACCCTGTCGACCGGCGACCCGATATACGTGGTTGGCACCGATGGGGGCATGGTGCCGATCGTGCAGCCGGTTGCGTCCTGGCGGCACGCTACCGGCGAACGCTACGAGATTCTGATCGATTTTCGCAAGTATCCGGTCGGACAAAAGATTGAGCTGAGGAACTTGAGCAATAAAAACAACGCCAACTTCGTGAATACCAACAAGATCATGCGGTTCGAGGTCGTTGCCGATTCCGGTTCCAGCCTGGGCAGTATCTCGGCGATTCCAGCGACGCTGGATGACGGCGGCTCCGTCAACCCGCATCAGGGTGGTATCGCCACGATGAGCCTTACCCCCGACATGGCTGGCGAGTAGCGCTTGTGGGTAGCGCCAGTCCGGTGACTTGGTAGCACGATTCCGGGTACACGGTAGCGCTGGCGGGCGGTGAACTGCTCTGCTGTGAG